>NZ_JAUBPE010000009.1:84996-131644 GCF_036700565.1 Microcoleus pseudofavosus SVA1_A4 | reverse complement strand
TGCGAGCTTAAGAGCTCGCGAGCCACGCCGCGAGCTCTTAAGCTCGCACTGACATTATCCAAATATATTATTCCGATCGATGCCACCGGAAACGATATGAGCCATACCGATTACCGATTATTAATTACCGATTACGGATTAATATCAACTTTAGTTATTAACTAATTTTGACAGTATGACCGAACAAGCTAGCGACCTAATCAAGCAGGGGATTTCGCAATATCAGGCGCGCAAATTTGAGGCGGCGCTGGATTGTTGGCAGCAAGCGCTGGCGCTTTATCGCTCAATGGACGATAAGCGGCGATCGGGTGCGGCGCTGGGTAATATGGGCGTAGCTTACGAAGCGCTCTTGAATTACGATCGGGCGATCGACTGCTACCTGCAGCATTTGGTGTTAGCGCGGGAAATTGGCGATCGCCGGGGAGAGGCGAATGCTTTGGGAAATTTGGGCAATGCTTGCTGTGCTCTGTCTGATTTTTCTGGTGCTATTGATTACCAGCAGCAGCGTTTGGCGATCGCGCGGGAGACTGGCGACGGGCGCTCTGAGCTCGAAGCTTTGGGCAATTTGGCGCTAGCTTGCGATGCTAAGGGAGATTTGCCTGGTGCGATCGAATGTTATCAGCAGCAGTTGTCGATCGCGCGCGCCAGCAAGGAAGATCGCGTTGAGCGCAGTGCTCTCAAGAGTTTGAAGCTCGCTTACAAGTATTTAGCAGATTACGAGAAGGCCGACGAGTACCGACAGCAGCAATTGGCGATCGTGCGGGAACTGTTTTTAACCGATAAAAATAAGAGTTTTGTACAACTTGCAGAAATAGTTGGTTTGAATCCCGTCGAGGATTTTGCAGGGGCTGATTTAAGCGGTTTTGACTTCCACTACGCTGATTTTAACGGTGCGGATTTGCGCGAAACCAACCTCCGGGGTGCAGATTTGACCTTGGCGGATCTCAGCGGTGCTTTGCTGAGCGCTGCTATTTTAATTGATGCTAATTTGTGCAATGCTAATTTGCGGGATGCTGAACTCAGCAGCGCCAATTTAAGCGGTGCAGATTTGCGAACAAAGCTGCCCCGGGCCAATTTGAGCCGTGCAAATTTAACCGGCGCAAATTTGAGCAGTGCTTATTTACCGAATGCGATTTTAGTAGATGCAAATTTGACTGACGCTAATTTTAAAAATGCTGATTTGAGCGGTGTAGATTTGAGCGGTGCGATTTTAAACGGTGCTGATTTTAGTCGCGCTGATTTGAAAAATGCCGTGGTGGAAAATGCGAGGTTTGCTGGTTGTTTGGGGATTTCGGAAGCGGTGAAAACTGAGTTGAGGACACGGGGCGGGATTTTTGAGTAGAATGGGGAATGTTGGTAATTGTAGAGGGTAACAAAAGCTATGACTGCCGTAACTGCAAAACGATTTTCGATCGCCGAATATCACCGTTTGGGAGAACTGGGATTTTTCGCCCCCGATGACCGAGTTGAATTGATTCGCGGAGAAATTATCAAAATGGCTGCAAAAGGTACGTTTCACTCTGTTTGTAATTCGCTGCTGTTAGGAGAGTTGTACCCGCTGCTGCGAAAAAGAGCGATCGTGCGCGGTCAAGACCCAATTACCTTGTCTGATGATAGCGAACCAGAGCCTGATGTTGCGATCGCCCGCAATCGTTCTGACAATTATTTATCTTCTCATCCTTTAGCTGCTGATATTTTGTTGGTCATTGAGGTTTCAGATTCTACTTTGAAGTACGACAGGAGAACCAAGTTATCTCTCTATGCTGAATCGGGAATTTCTGATTATTGGATATTTAATTTGGTAGATATTCAACTGGAAATGCACAGCGAACCTTATCAAAAACAAAGAGGTGGTTTCGATTATCGAGTCAAACGAGTGGTTTTGCCGAATGAGGTTGTGGTAATTCCAGGTTTCCCAGATTTGTCTCTCGATTTATCTGCGGTATTTCCGGCGCAGATGGGTGAGTGAAGGTGAGGAGTGCGTAGGCCTGGGCCGGGGCGTAGCCATCGCCCGGATTGATGATACAATCCAAGAGTGCGATCGAACTCTTCACCAAAGTAGCCCTATGACTGCTCAAACTCTCGCTCGGCCAGAACAAAGCGTCCAGCTATCGGGGATTAGTTGGCAAACCTACGAAACTTTGCTTGCCGAAATCGGCGATCGGCAAATTCGACTGACATATAATCGCGGCAATCTTGAAATTATGGTACCATCCCCAGAACACGAACGTTTCAAAAAAGTAATGGGTCGATTTGTGGAAACCTTAGCTGAAGAATTAGAGGTAAAAATTGAACCTCTTGGTTCCACAACTTTCAAGCGTCCTGAACTTAGCGGTAAAGAACCGGATGAATGTTTTTACATCCAAAATCTTAGTGTAGTTAAAGGCAAAAAAAGAATCGACCTGACTCAAGATCCGCCACCGGATTTAGTGGTAGAAATTGATATTACGAGCCGTTCGGAAAATAGCTTGCAGATTTATGCGGATCTGGGAGTGCCGGAAGTTTGGATTTATAATGGATCGCGGCTCAGAATCAACAGATTTGAAAATGGAGAATACGTTGAGTGCGAGATCAGTTTAGCATTTCCCAGCGTGGCTGTTTTAGAGATTGTCAGATTTTTGGAACAAGCAGAAACAATGGACTATTTGGAATTAGTGAAAGCATTTCGGACTTGGGTAAAAAGCCAAATTCAGCAAAACTAATGAGGCCGGATATAATTAAACAAAATTTACAATTTAAACCAGCAAAAAAAGCTGTGTTGCGATCGATTAGAGATGATAAACTAATTTAAATATCAATTACAGTCTGGCAAAGCCAGCACTTCTACCGATATGCGATCGCTAGAGTCTTACAATAAATACCCAGATTGCTTGTGGATGCAGTTAGAAGCAATTCCAGTGCCATCGGTTGCAGCCCAAACCCAGCAGTTCGACATTCACTTGAGCCTGAATTTTAACGAGTATTGGGAACCCCTGCTAGGTGGTCGCGTCAAATTTGGTCTGCAAGGCGGGACGCTCAAGCTTTATCTAGAAAACTGCGAAATTCCCGTAGCATCGCGTCAGTTAGTCGGTGATTTCAAGCTTTTGCCAATAGAAGAAACCCTGGCCATTCAAAGCAGTGCAGAAAATTTAGTAACCGAAAGTCAGCGGGGAGTTCAGGGCGGGGAGAAGGCGGAAAAAACTAAGGAAACAGAGAGCATATTTTGTCACGTTTCCACAATCAACGATGATAAAACGCCCGCTTGGATTTTTGCAGTAGAACAAGGCAAATCAGTATTAAAAGGTTTGCTAAAAAGTGCTAAGCTGGGAGAAGTAGCTGCCAAAAATTTTCGGATGGCAGCGGCTTTTGAAGTTGCGAAAGAAGATATTTATCTAACAGATGCGGAGGGTTTGTGGCCGCACGATATCACGCCAAATCAACATTCAGTTTTAGAAAGAATCCTGACTGTATACTTGCAAGCAAATAAACTCCAACCTGCTCTCAGTTGGGCGCTATTGTCCTACAATTTGCCTCCGGTTGAACAGCGCGAGGTGGAAATTGTCCCGGAAGCTGAAGCCCAATTGCAGGAAATGGTCGATCGCGTTATCTCCGCTGAAACAGACAACTTTGTGGAGTTGGCAAAAATTGCCAATCTCAATCCAGCACAGGATTTCGCGGGTAGCAGCTTGCGCGGAACGACTTTAAGTGCAGTGGATTTTAGCAGCGCAAATCTCGATCGGGTAAATTTCCGGGGTGCAACCTTAAACGATGCCGATTTCAGCGACGCCAACCTGCAAAATGCCAAATTCGGCGGTGCAGATTTGAGTGGCGCTTTCTTAGGAAATGCTGATTTAAGCGGCGCAGATTTGCACAAAGCAAGTCTAGCTTTAGCTAACCTCAGCGGTGCCAATTTGAGCGGCGCCAATCTGTTGGAAGTGAACTTAACAAATACTAATTTCAGCGGTGCGAATGTCGAGTCAGCCAGATTCGGGAACAATTCAGGAATCGATGAGGAGATGCAGGTGAATCTACAGCAGCGAGGCGCAATTTTTGAAGAGGTTTAGTCGGTAAGTGCGAGATCCCTTTTATTCCTCCGCCTCCATTGTGGCACGAGCCTGACGCCTGTGCGAGGGAATTTCACCTTAAAACTATCGCCTCTGAAAAAAGTTGCTTCTTAATCCTTAACTCTGTAAATAAATTTATAGAGAACGATGAACCGTAGCTGTTAAGAGGGTAAACAGGCATTTCTTGCCAACACTCGCTTCATTTGTTTTTTTGAACAGCCTGTAAAATAGTAACCCTGTCTGGGTTTTTGGCGGGATTGTTACGCCCCCAGGGTGAGTTTGGGAAGCCTACTAATAGGGATATTAAGATTGTAAAGTCTTAAGAATCCTGCGTCTGCCAGACCGGGGAGTGTCAATCATCCCATCCCAAAATCTCTGCCACTTTTTCCGGCAGGGTAGTGGCTTCAAATGGTTTGCGAATTACCCCAGCAACACCCATTTCGGCAAATTCAGCCATATCGCTTGACAAAACTCTTGCTGTCAGCAGAATCACTGGAATCGATCGAGTTATGGGATCGGATTGGAGGATCTCGTACACAGCAAACCCATCCATTCCCGGCATTGATACATCCAGCAAAATAGCATTAGGTCGTTCTGTTTGTAGGATTTGTAAACATTCTTGTCCTGATTCGGCCACCAGGGTGTTCCATCCCGCGATGTCTTCCAGGCACAACTGTATCAGTTCGCGGAGGTGTTCTTGGTCATCAACGATGAGAATTTGTTTCCCTATCTTCTTGTTTTCGGGCAGGAGACTGCCATCATAATTAGCTACTTGCAAAGTGTTCATTTTATTTGGGTTGATTAGAAATCCATTTTTCGGTTGCCAATTTGGGTTCAAATACACATCTTTAAGCAATCGCTCAAATTTGCAGTTGAGACTTGAATCCGAACTTGGGATGGCTGAACTCTCAAGTCTTTGGCAAGCTGAATTGTTAAACCATCCGAGTGTATTTCAGTGTCATAGGTTTCAGGATGTACGCGGTGGGGCAACGGGATGAGACTTTGAAATCCACTAGGAAGGAAATAACTCACATCTTGCACCATTCTCAAGAACGGGCTCTCCGGCCCGTTCCACAAAGAGTAGATTTTCTTGTGGAACAGGCCGGAAAGCCTGTTCCTAAAAGGCTAATTGAGAATGGTGCAAGATATAAGAAATAACCTTCTACTCCAGCCGCTTCGGTAGGTTGACCTTGAATTAAAACAGTTTCTGGAGTGATGTGGAGATTCAATTTGACAAGATGAATGTCATAAATGTGAACTTTAAGGATAAGTGTCACATCCTTTTCTGGAATTTTAATACCTGCGATCGGTGTTTCCTCTGTATGAGCAATCCCAACTGTGGATTGCTGACAACCAGCGGGCAAACCGGAAAATGAACCTGCGAGATCCTGATTTACATCATTCAAAGCCTGAAAAGCATTCATTGAGTCTCCTCCTAATGCAAAGAACTTTTAGCTGCATAACACGAGACTAAATAGCAACGGTAAGGATTTGGTCAAGATTCGGTTATTGTTACAAAAATTGACAAAAAGGGTGAAAGTTATTTATCCCATCCCAAAATCTGTGCTACTTCTTCCGTCAGGGTGATGGGTTGGATCGGTTTGGCAATTACCCCAGCTACCGCCATCTGGGCAAATTTAGCCCGATCGCTGGGCAAAACTTTCGCTGTCAGCAGAATCACTGGAATCGATCGGGTAATCGGATCGGACTGAAGGAGCTCGCAGACAGCAAACCCATCCATTCCGGGCATAGATACATCCAGCAAAATAGCGTTGGGTTGTTGTATTTGCAGTATTTGTAAACATTCCTCTCCCGATCCTGCCCCCACTGTTTTCCATCCGCCTAAATCTTCTAAGCAGGCCTGGACAAGTTCCCGAAGGTGTTCTTCATCGTCAACAACTAGAATTTGTCTGTCAGTCATGGCATTTTGGATTGGAGATTTTGGATTTGGGATGGATGCTACAGATTAATCTAAGCGTTATTCAATGATGGCTAAGGGTAGGGTGAAGCAAAATGTGCTGCCTTCACCTAAGATACTTTCGGCCCAGATTTTGCCGCCATGCCGCTCAACTATACTGCGACAGATTGCTAAACCTAAACCGGTGCCTCCTTTTTCGCGGGAGTCAGAAGCATCGACTTGCTGAAATCGCCCAAAAATCAGCTCTAGTTTATCTGCTGGAATCCCTCGCCCGCGATCGCTAACTTGGAACAGCACAAAGTCTAATGCTCCCCAACAGAATCCCGTTGAAGATATTTGGTTACAAGCTAAAAACTTTTTAAGAAAGTATTGGTATTTATGTAGGTCTTTTAAGATTGTCAAATGTTTGTTTAAGTTTTTTACTAACGAACATAAATTTGATTTCCCCAAAATACGTCAATATACTTACACACAGAAAATTATTTAGGATTGCTCTAGATATAGAAAATCATTTAGGATTGCTATAGTAGAATTTTTATCGGAGACTTCTTCATTTTGACTGTGCTGTTCAATTCCCATGCGATCGACGGGCTTTGATGTCAGGCCGAAGCGTGGCTTTTAACTAAATCACTGCTACTCATTACTACTGTTTTTATCTTACCCTTTTTGCAGTCCCATCACCTAAAAATTGCTGTCACTTCCGCAGTTTAGATAAAACGCAATACGGTTCAGTTAAGCTATATCCCCCCTAGCCCCCCTTAAAAAGGGGGGGACAAGAGCTTACTCAAAGTCCCCCTTCTTAAGGGGGATTTAGGGGGATCTCCGAGGAATAAATAGTTTTAACTGAACCGTATTGAGATAAAACGGATAGCCCTTTCCTTCATCTGCGTTTATCCGCCTGCATCTGCGGTTCAAAAAAAGCGTGAAGCGAAGCTATCCCAAAGGGAATCGCCCTCAAAAAGAGCGATCGAACTTCCAAACAAATTATCCTTCATCCTCCGACTTTACAGGAGGACGCCCAGAAATTACAATAAATCCCACAGACTCAAGAGTCATGTGCGGGCGGCGAATTCCCGCTAAAACCGCTTCACTCAACAAACTTTCGGTATTGATTTCATCAGCTAAAACCGATTCTAAAAGTTGTTCGGATTTAGAAAGTCGATTCAAGCGCAATTGCAATTGATTCACCCGGTTTTCGAGTTGGATAGCAGCAGTGACAGCGGAACTCTTACACATTTCCACAAAAGCCGATCGCCCGCGCAGCAATTCCTCCGATACCACCCGTCCCTTTTGACAAAAATCATCCCATTCTAGCGGATCGACAAAACTGTCAATCAGCGACGTTCGATTTTTCGACAAATTGTAATCCCGATTCGGCCCGCCTTTCCCCTTATAAGCCCGCTGCAAAACCGCCATAATTTCCGCATCTTCCACCAGAGACATCGGCTCGGTACGAGCATCTACAAACACAGTTTCAAAAGTTGGGAGAAACAGAGCATCAGCACGGCGCTGCAAAGCTTTCAAGTTGTAATTTTCGATGTTTTGTGCTTGCAAAACTTGCTCGGCCGGCTGCACATCAGTCTGGATTGAATAATTAAACTGGAAGCCGAACCACTCCATCCCAGGCGCAGCATCCCAACTTTCATCATGGCGCCACATGGCAAAAGCTTGACCGCGATCGTCCCAGCGAATATAAGAGCTAAGTGCATCGATCAATCCCTCACCAATGCGGTAAAGAGCGACATCCGCATTCTGATAAGCAATACGGCGATTGTAACTGCCATATTGCTGGCAATAAGGAATCAATCTGGTTCTCAAATCGTTCGACGGAATCAACGTTTTTTGAGTAGGTTGATAGCGCAGCAGCCCCGATACACTCGGATGTTCGATTTGTTTGAAGTGAAGAGCTTGGCACAACCAACCTTCAGTAGCCCGCTGCATTTCTTTATGCTTAGCATCGCAGTTGTCGAGAGATTCAAAATACTGAGATGCACTGTCATCAAGAGTATCAATTTCATCGAGAACGTACTGTTCGTCAATTTTGATTTTCTCTTGTTCGATTTCAGTTTTAATCGCTTCAATTTCGCTGGATAAGCCCTTGCCTCCCTCAGCAAACAACTTTTCTTCAAGTTTGAGAATTTTTTCCTCAGCATAAAACTGAAGGCTGGCAATAGATTTGTTGAAGATATCAAACCCATCTTTTAAAACTTGAAACCAAGCTTCGTGGGGACTCTCCGGCATATCCGGGCCTGCAAACAAACAAAATTGCACTCCCATTTTGCTGCCGATGCGATCGACTCTGCCCAGTCTTTGTTCTAACTGATGGGGAAACCACGGCAAATCGAAGTGAATTAACCAATCTGTCAATTGCAAATTTACCCCTACTTCCGCCGATCGATCGCACACTAAGATAAAACAATGCGGCTCAGTCTTAAACCGCTTGAGACTAGCCTCAACATCATCAGCCGATTTGCTCGTGTCATGGCTGGCGATCGCCTTTTTACCAAATATTTTAGCTAAATTTTCCGCAATTTCTTTGCAAGTTGCCGTAAAACTGGTAAAAATCGCAATTTTCGGGAAACGCTCGCCGGGAATCGGCCGTTTAATTTGCTGTTGAATTCTCGACAGCAAATCGCGAGGATTGCTGTGATACTCGCGCGGCACCTTCAAAGCAACTGCGAGAAATCGGAGAATGGCGATTCGTAACAAACTCAGTCGATCGAGTCCTTCCTGGGGCTTTTCCAGGGTATTGAGCAAGGTTTCCAGGATTTCCTTTTCTTCGGGAAACAGTGCAGTTTTGGTCAAAATTGCCGTGTCATTTTGTCCAAATTCGCGATCGAGTTCTGGAGTCGATTTTTTCTGCAAGCGAGCTTTGACAACCCGTTCTAAAACATTCAGCCAAGTACCAGAAGCGCGGAAAAACAGCAGAAAAATTCTCTGATACTCGCTCGACTTGGGAGCGACTGTGCGCCATTTATCGAGTACAGTTTGAATTTCCGACCACTGTTCATCATTCAGATCGTACTCGGTTTTGGGGACAGCATCTCGATCGAAAATCACATCCTCCACCGCATCGCGGCGGTTGCGAAGGATGCGACGATGCAGGCGGTAGGTATCGCTAACGTGAGTGCGAATAGTTCGGACAAGGCGAGCCTGTTCTGCTGTTTCTTTAGTTTTCAAACAACTTTCTAACTCAGTAGCTAATCCGATTAAATAATCATCTTTTGCAAAAAGAGTGCGGAGTTGAGCGAGTTTTGTTTGCAAAACAGCAGGCTTGGCATTTTCTCGAAAATCCAGCAAAGCGCGGCCGATTTCTTGACGGTTTTGCACCTGTTCTTTGAAGCTTTCCAGGTCATCAAGACGGTAAGTTGTCGGGTCTAGCAAGTGCAGCATCGTTAGAAAATCTTGCTCGCGGCCGAGAACTGGCGTTGCAGATAATAACAATACATTTTTGCTTTTCTGAGCGAGTTTCTGACAAAGTTCAAAGGACTGCTGCTGAGCGCGATCGCTTGAATGTGCCATTGCCGCCACATCATGCGCTTCATCAACAATCAGAAAATCTAGGTTGGCGTTGCGGCTAATTTGATTGATTTCGCTAACAGCAACAAGCTGCACTCGGTCAGCAAAATGAGACAAATAGAATTTATTTTCCAACTCCTGCCGCCACTGTTCGAGCAAATATTTCGGAACCAGTACCAAAGCGCGTCCGTTGGGTTCATCTAGCAGAAATTGGCGGAGAATTGTCCCGGCTTCTACTGTTTTTCCCAATCCTGGTTCGTCCGCCAATAAATAGCGCACGATTGGGTCTTCTAGGACGCGCCGGACGACTTCAACTTGGTGCGGATAGAGGTCTATGTTAGCAGAAATTAAACCCGTCATGCCGCGGCTGACGGCCCGCTGTTCGATCGCAGATTGAACGAATGCCAATCGGCGATCGTGAAAATACGGCGTTTCTTGGCCTTTGACTGCTAAAATGTCGATCGGATCGGCGATCGGGATATTGCAGCGAACGTAAAGTTCGGTTTCAACAGCTTGCAAACTTTGGCTGTCGGGGAGGTCAATTTCGTACTCTAATTTATCTTCATCCCAGTCATAAACTCGCCCAATTATCCATCTTTCCTGAGTTGTACTCCAGAGGTAGCAGCGGGTTTGGCGCTGAAGTCTAGCTTCTTGCAGCAAACCCAATGGCACAGTTTTGCGGATGCGGTTTTTAACTGAGCAAAAATATTCAACTACGGCATCAGTACGCGATACCTCGACAACTTTTCCGACTCCCAAATCGTTTCTGGGCGATCGAACTAACGAACCAACATCAATCATAGTTTTAGCCTGATAACATTTACTAGAATACAGCAAATCCTTTCACGTTAAAAAAATTAGCAAAAGGCGATTTTTGCCTGCGTCATTTTTATAGTCAAATGACAGTAAATCTAGTATTCTCAAAACAATCAGTTTAGCATGGTAAATAACATTTTGGGAAGTTAATAAATATGCTGGCAGCGAATAAGAATAAGTAATTACGAGGAAGGAAAAATAACGCCTGCATTACCGGATTCCCATTTCGGGTATTTCTGCATAACACTCGTATAAATTTCTGAGTCTGTGAACCCTGCTAACCAAGCTTGTAGGTGCGGCCAAGACTGTTCGTTGAACCAACCTCGATCGGTATGAGCGAATTGACGAACAAAAGGTGCGATCGCCATATCAGCCAATGCTACATTGTTACCAAATAAATATTTAGTGGCGCTTAACTGGGAGTTGAGTTTTTCCAGGAATAAAGAACCTTCATAACGATGTACTTGGGCATCAACACCGGGATAACGATCGGGGTACTTATAACGGTCAAGATGATATTTAAACCTATCATCAAATAGAGCGATTAGTTCCAGCATTTCTGTAAGAGAACCTTGCTGTGGCATCAACCATTTTTCAGGATCGTTTTGTCTCAATGCCCACAACATGATATCGATACTTTGATCGAGTACGCGCCCGTCAACATCAATCAATATTGGTACTGTACCTTTTGCCGATACCTCCAACATCTCTGGTGGTTTGTCTCGCAAAACAACTTCCCGCAACTCACACACCAGATTGCTAACCATCAAGGCCAAGCGCGCGCGCATAGCATAGGGACAGCGGCGAAAGGAATACAAAATCGGATATGTTGCTGACATATTATATCAATTCCGGTTGCACCGGAATTATTGTTGACTGTTGACTGTTGACTGTAGAAGGAGGGGTCGAAAAACTGAATGGTTGAGTGTTAACTGTTGACTCGATTTTATTATTGTGATGCAACCGGAAACAATATAATTAGTTGATCGCACGATCGGGTTTTCCGGGTCATAAACCCGGTTTCTTCCTATATTTCTCGTCGCCAAACCAGATTTTTCGTAGAAACCGGGTTTCTTTGAGCTTAGTTTTAATACTATTAGTCGCAGGCACCATCTACTTTTTCCTTCGCATCGTAGCGCGCGCCTATATGTACTTGGTTGCGACGCTTAGCCAGCTCAATCTGACGTTGACGTTCAGATAAGGCTTGTTTTTTGGTTTCAGTTTTCGAGTCATGACAATGAGGACAACTCACACCAAGTACAAATAATTCAGAAGCCTGATCTTCCTGACTAATCGGGTGACGACAACCGCGACAAAGCTCATAGTTCCCCGACTTTAACCCCTGACCAACAGAAACACGTTCATCAAAGACAAAACATTCACCTTCCCAACGACTTTCTGCTTCCGGCACCGTTTCCAAATATTTTAAAATCCCGCCTTCGAGATGATAGACTTCATCAAAACCTTGACTGCGTAAAAAAGCAGTAGATTTTTCGCAGCGAATACCACCCGTGCAAAACATTGCCACCTTGGGTTTATTGCGTAAAGCAGTTTCCCGCAGCACCCATTCAGGTAACTCGGAAAAGCTTTTTGTTTTTGGATTAATAGCGCCTTCAAAAGTACCCATAGATACCTCGAAGTCGTTACGAACATCAACCACGACAACATCGGGATCGTCAAGCAGCTTATTCCATTCATCAGGCTTAACATATTTGCCAGCCATGAGGCAGGGATTAATGTCCGGTACTCCCATCGTGACGATTTCGCGCTTCAAGCGTATTTTCAAGCGGTAAAAAGGTGCTTTTTCCGAGAAAGATTCCTTGTGCACCAGATCGGCAAAACGCGGGTCACTGCGCAAGAATGCCAGCACTGCGTGTACGCCCTCGGACGAACCGGCAATAGTGCCATTGATGCCTTCTTGGGCCAGCAAGATAGTGCCTTTGACGTTGTTGTTGTTGCAACAATCGAGTAGCGGTGCTTTCAGGTCGGCAAAATCCGGCAGTTCAACGAACTTATATAAAGCAGCGGTTAAGAAATAAGCCATAGATTGAATTGATAGCACTAATTAATTTTCATAATTATATGAAAATTCAGTCAAAGCGGACGGTGGGACTCGAACCCACGACGTTCAGCATGGGAAGCTGACATTCTACCGCTGAATTACGCCCGCGCTTAGTGTTTTTTAGCTGCTTTTACCTTCTTTAACATTTGAGGCGTCGCAGTAAAAAATGACTAGATAAACATCATACAACTATTTTCTGATTTTGAGTATACCATTTTGACAATCAATTTTGGGCGGCAGCCGATCGCCCCTCCACCCGACAAAAAAGTCCTGCACCAAAGGCAGGACTTAATCTAACTTAAATTTCTAAGTCTCTTAGAGAGGGACTTTATTTGACTCTTAAGCGGTTTCAACCGCCGATCGAGACTTTGCCGTTAGACGAAGCGCAAAGAGGTGCTGTCAATAGCCAGGAAAGAAACTGATTGGACGATCGCAATCAATTCCTCCGAGCTCCCAGTCTTCTTGAAAATAGCGGTTCCAGCAGGCAATCCTGTCGGAGAAGCACCTAACTGATAAGTGCTGGGAGCGCCTTGAAGTTGGAGGATATCTTCAGTCGGGTTGAAACCGACAATCAAAGCGTAGTCGCCTGCGCCAGTGGCGGTATCGTTGCCATCGTTGTAGTAGAACTTGGTGGCATCTCCCAGCAAGAAAGTATCGTTGCCTTCTGCGCCAATCAGGGTATCGATTTCGCCGCGCCCTGGATTAGCAGCAGTGCCGTCAACACCACTGAGAATGTCGTTGCCTTCTTTGCCGTAGAGGAAATCGTTGCCAGTACCGCCGAGCAAAGCATCATTATCTTTACCGCCGTACAGGGAGTCATTACCAGCGTCGCCGGCTAAAGTATTGTTGCCTAGATCGCCGCTGATGGCATCGTTACCGTCGCCGCCATACAAAGCGTCGTCACCTTTTCCTCCTAACTGGGTATCGTTACCGTCGCCTCCAATCACGGTGTCATTGCCGTCGTTGCCAAATAGGAGATCGTTGCCGTCGTCGCCAAATAAGGCATCGTCTCCTTTGCCTCCGAAGAATGTGTTGTTTTCGCTATTGCCGATTAAGGTGTCGTTGCCTTTGTTGCCGTAGACGGGACTGTTAGCGTCGATCGCAATAATCACGTCATTGCTGTTGCTGCCGATGTTCCCTGACGCTGAGCCTGTCGGTGCGGGCGCGCTTGTGACTGTGAGTGCGATCGGAAGTGCGATCGTTTGAGTCGGCGCGGGAGTGAAAACGACTGCCGGTGTGGGTGTGGTAGCCGGTGTCGGTGTGGTAGCTGGCGTGGGTGTGGTAGCTGGCGTGGGTATCGCGATCGGCATGGGAGTTGTCACCGCTGGTGTTGGCGTTGTCACCACTGGCGTGGGAGTTGTCACCACTGGTGTTGGTGTTGTCACCACTGGTGTGGGTGTGGGTGCGATCGGTGCTTCTGGTAAATTAGCAGCGAGAATCGCAGTACCAGAGAGATTGTTGATGGTTTCGATGAAGCCAGCACCCGCAACAGTCGGCGATGCACCGAAGAAGTCTAAAATCACCAAGTCATCCGCAGCCTTAGCTATCCCGTCTTTGTTGATATCAACTATCAGACTGGTACCTTGCCGCCCTAAGCCCAGAATTCCCGGCGACAGCGACAGGGAAAGGTTTGTGCTGGTGCCGAAACCTATTTGCACATTATCGATGCCATCGGTATCCTGAATCTGACTCGACTTGCTCTCCGAGAGATAATAATAGCGATCGTTACCTGCACCACCTCGCAGCACATTTCCGGTATTCGCATACTGGGCATCGATCGTATCATCGCCCGCACCGCCCTCTAAGGTGCTATTGGCGCTGCTATAGGAGGTCTTGAGAGAGTCATTGCCATCTCCCCCTAAGAGCAGGCTGCTGCCGCTGCCGGAGAGTTTGTCATTGCCCGCGCCCCCATCCAAAGTTGAAGAGCCGCCGCCTTGCAGGGTGTCATCTCCATCGCCACCAGCCAGACTATCGCTGCCGCCGAAACCTCCATTCAGAAAGTCATTGCCGACACCTCCATCCAGGGTGTCATTGCCGTTGTCGCCCAGCAGGCTGTCATTGCCCCCACCCCCACTGAGGCTGTTGTTTCCTGCACCGCCAACCAAAGTGTCATTGCCATCTAAGCCAACGAGGGTATCATTGCCTTCTAAGCCTGAGATGTTGTCATCACCGACAGTGCCTATGAGGTTATCGTTGCCGGGAGTTCCTGTGGTTACATTGAGCCCGCCTGCTATCGTAGCGTCAGTGAGATTAGCAGCCAGAATCGCGGTACCAGAGAGGGTGTTGATGGTTTCGATGAAGCCAGCACCCGCAACAGTCGGCGATGCACCGAAAAAGTCTAAAATCACCAAGTCATCCGCAGCCTTAGCTATCCCGTCTTTGTTGATATCAACTACCAGACTGGTACCTTGCCGCCCTAAGCCCAGAATTCCCGGCGACAGCGACAGAGAAATGTTGGTTGAGGTACTAAAACCGATCAACACATTATCGATACCGCCACTATCCTGGATCTGACTTGAATTGTTTTCCGACACAAGATAGCGATCGTTACCCGCACCACCTCGCAGCACTTTGCCACCACCGCCATATTGGGTATTGATCGTATCATCGCCAGCACCGCCCTCTAAAGTGCTATTGTCGCCGGCTCCGAGATAGTCGTTGCCATCTCCCCCTAAGACGAGGCTGTTGTTGCCGCCAGAGAGTTTGTCATTGCCCGCGCCCCCATCCAAAGTTGTGGGGGAATTGAAGCCTTGCAGGGTATCATCTCCATCGCCACCAGCCAGACTCTCATTAGCGCCGCCGAAACCTGCATTCAGAAAGTCATTGCCTGAGCCTCCATCCAGGGTGTCATTGCCGTTGTCGCCCAGCAGGCTGTCATTGCCCCCACCCCCACTGAGGCTGTTGTTTCCTGCACCGCCAACCAAAGTGTCATTGCCATCTAAGCCAGCGAGGGTGTCATTGCCTTCTAAGCCTGAGATGTTGTCATCCCCGGCAGTGCCTATGAGGTTATCGTTGCCGGGAGTGCCGATGAGTGCAGTGAGTCCAGGTGCTACCGTAGCCTCAGTGAGATTAGCAGCGAGGATTGCTGCACTGGAGACGCCATCGATGATTTCGATGAAGCCTGCACCTGGAACAGTAGCCGATGCACCGAAAAAGTCTAAAATCACAACGTCTTCGGCAGCCCTGGCTATCCCGTCTCTGTTGGTGTCAATCAGCAGGCTAGTACCTTGTCGGGCAAATCCTGCCTTTCCAGGCGATAGAGAAGGGGCATTGGCATACTTCGAGAGGCTGCTCGCAACGAACATCCGATCTGCTGTACCGCTGGTGTCCTGAATCAGGCTTGCCCTGCCTTGTGGAGGTAAATAGAGATCGTTACCTACACCGCCTCGCAGCACGTTGCCAGAATTCGCATACTGGGCATTGATCGTATCGTCGCCAGCACCTCCATCTAATGTGGTATTTGAGGAGCTAAAAGAACCCTCATAAAGTAAGTCATTGCCATCTCCCCCCAAGAGGAGGCTGCCGCTGCCAAAGCTGAAGAGGGTATCATTGCCCGCACCGCCATCTAAGGTGTTACTGGGGCCAGAACCAATAAGAGAGTCATTGCCGTCGAGGCCCGAAAGGCTGTCATTGCCTAACCCGCCTTTGAGAATGTCATCTGAGGATGTACCAAGAAATACTGCCAATGTTTTTTTCCTGCTTAGTGTAAACAGGCGAGGGCTAATTTTACTTAGCTACTACGCCCTAATTATCTCTCAGTGCTTTTTCCCAAAAATTATGCAAATTTTCCAAAAAACTTTTTTTAGGCAAGTTTTGTTTTATTTGCAACTAAAGATGCTATGCTTACTAGCTCAAAATATCGCGTATTTAAAACTGATCGTACTACGCATCAAAACTAAAGAAACCGGGTTTTTTGCCCGTTTCTGCGGGCTGTAACGCAGTATGATGCAAAAAAACCCGGTTTCTGGGTTCCCATGCGTAAGTCCTATTTAATTCTCAATGAGGTAATAAATGTTAAACATCGGAACCAATTCTCCCGTGCTAATTATTACTGGAATGCACCGTTCTGGAACTTCTCTCACTGCGGCATTCCTACAAAAAATAGGTCTTGACTTAGGAGACAATCTCCTGAGAGGAAACTATTGGAATCCCAAAGGTTACTTTGAAGACATTGATTTTGTAGAATTTCAGCGAACAGTTTTGCAAACTTGCTCTCATTCTGATGAAACGGGTTTTCCCGATTGGGGTTGGACAGAAAGCGAACAGCTAGACGCCCAAAAACTTAACATTAATATAGAGCCTGCGAAGCAATTAGTCAAATCTCGATCCCACCACTCAGAACTTTGGGGTTGGAAAGATCCGCGCACCAGTTTAATGTTAGATTTCTGGAATCAAATCATCCCGAATGCTCGCTATCTATTTGTTTACCGCTATCCTTGGGATGTCACTGATTCAATCTTGCGGTTGAACATCCCATTTTTCTCACAAAACCCAGAATCTTGCTTAAAGATATGGAAATTTTATAATCGCCACATCTTAGAATTCTATAAACGCCATGACAATCGATGTCTGCTCGTGAATTTGAATACTTTGCTAGCATCTCCAGGCAAAGTGTTAGAATTATTAAAATCCAAGCTCAATCTGCCTCTGAAATCCTCAGACAAAGAAGAACAAGATATCAAAAATACTTTGATGTCAGTTTACAACCCTCAACTGCTGAGCAGCTTGCAGCTCAACCATCCCCTAATTCAGGTTCTCAATCTGACATCGGGCGGATGTTTTGAAATGCTAAATCAGCTAGATTTAGCAGCAGACTTGCCCAGTCCTTTTTCCAGATTATCGTTGCCGCGAAATGGCGGAACCCTAGAGCGTTTATCCCTCCGACTGCATCAGGAAACTATCAAATTTCAGCTTAACCCAGAGTCGCCTCAATTTCTCACTTGGCTGTCCGGTTGTATCGATCGCTATCATAGCACATCCCATGACTCTGCCTTAACAGATTTGCGTCAAGCGCGCCATAAACTAGCCGAATTTTGGCTGTCCGCACCACCAGATAAACTGCAAAACAGCTATTCTGGCCGTGCGGGAAAAGCGCATAAAATGCTATTAGCCAGCGGCATGAGAGATGAGCCTCTGACTGATGCCGAACAGCGGGAAGTTGAGGATTTATCTCAATACATTGCTAAAGGATTTGAAGCTGCTGAAGCTATTCAATATTTGCTAGCAGCGATGCTGTATCGGCGGGCCGAGCAGTTGCCGTTGCAGTATGGTAGAACTGCTGTCCCCCAGTGGTTTTTTAACGATTTGCTGGAGTTTATGCTTTACTTCCCCAGTTATTTTCAAGAAGTGGGAGAAGTCGAGCACTATTGTAGCTATATGCAGCAATTAGTAGATTTAGTTCACAGTCGCGTTTTCAGCAATCCCGACTCAGAGATTTGGCAAAATGTTGCTTTAATTTTTGCAGACACCGTTAACTTTGTCCCCCTCTATTTTAGCACAAAAAACTTAAAAGATGTTTATACTAAGCGCTCGGATATTCTAGAATTTATCCTAAAAGCCAGGGGACATCAGATTGACTTCACCTTTGACAAACGCCCCGCTAACAGAGGCAAAATTCGCCTCGGCATTCTCAAAGCAAATTTCGCCCCCATTTCAGAAACATTTACGACTATCCCAGCTTTTGAGCATTTAGACAGAGAGAAATTTGAGATTATTTTATATGTCCTCAACGCGAGCGATCGCCCTTTGGATGTATACTCTCAAAGTCGGACCGACAAACTGGTGAAGTTGCCGCAGGAACTTAGCAGTCAAGTCGAGATGATTCGCACGGATGACCTGGATATTTTGTTTGTAGGGTCGATCGTCACCAACGCAGCTCAAAACATCATTTTACTAGCTTTGCACCGCCTAGCACGGTTACAGGCAACGTATTTTGCATCTCCCGTCACTACAGGCATCCGCAACATCGATTACTACATTTCCGGCAATTTGACCGAACCTTTGCAAGCAGCGCAATCACAATATCGCGAACGGTTAGTAATGCTTGACGGGACAGGATTCTGCTTCAATTATAGCATCCAAAAAGCAGAAGCAAGTATTAAGTTTGATAGAAAAAGCTTAGGAATTTCCGAAACAGCAGTTGTATTTATCTCCGGCGCTAATACATTCAAGATAATTCCCGAACTCAGGGAAACTTGGGCAAAGATTATCGCAGCCGTGCCTAATTCAGTCCTGGTTTTATATCCCTTCGGCAATACCTGGTCTGGTGATTACGTCAAACAGCCGTTTATCAATAAAATGTCTGCTATATTTGATAAATACGGTATCGATCGCACTCGTTTAATTTTATTAAATACCCTGGCGAACCGCGAGGATGTGAAAGCAGTGTTACAACTGGCTGATGTCTATCTAGATTCGTATCCCTACGCGGGTGCAAATTCGACGGTAGATCCGTTAGAAGTTGGATTACCTACTGTGGTGAGAGAGGGGAATAATTTGCGTTCCCGACAAGGGGCGGCAATCCTGCGAGACATCCAGTTGTTTGATTTAATTGCTGACAGCGAAGAGTCCTATATTAACTTGAGTGTCGCACTCGGAACTAATACGGAATTGCGAAAGCAAAAGCGGGAGGAAATCGAGCAAAAAATGCAGCAGCAACCGAGGTTTTTGGACAGTCGCGCTTATTCGGCTGCTTTGGGTTCGGTATTTGAAAAAATGCTAATAGTGAATCGGCTTTAGGCGATCGCACTTTTTGATTCATTTTTCATTAAAAACAGTTTGCAAATTACGATAACCACTAATTAAGGAGCAAAATTTCAATACCTTCCCCAACAACTTGGTAAAAAATGATATAGTCCATCAACGCTATCCCTCGCAAACCAGGAGCAAACTGAGCATAGGAGCGCCCCAAATACGGAAAGTCAGCGAGATGCTGACATTTTTTGCCAAATCCTTCGACAAAGCGATCGCCTGCATCTATACTTTGCTGTAGAAAATAATTAGAAATTTATGATAAATCTCGACTCGCATCAATCGTAATAACCAAACGTTTCATACTGCTGATTCTTTGGCAGTTTGCACTTTAGCTCTCAGTTGAGCAAGCACCGCGCCTGCTTCTAATACTTCACCGCGTTGTGCTTGTTCCCGTGCGGTGTCAATTTTTTTGCGAGTCGCTTGGACCCAGATTAAGTATTCTGGACTGCGATCGGAATCGGGCAGCCCAGCATCATCAATCAGTAACAGCAAGGCGGTATTGAGGGCTTCTTCTAAAGAAGGGTATTGCCCTTGTTTGACCAGGGTTTCGAGAACTTGGGTTTGCGCTTGGCTGAGGGTGATTTCCATTGTCTATTCGACCTTTCGTTGGAGGATAGTTGTACTTTATCCTAGCAAATTGGTTGTAGGGACACGGCATTGCCGTCTCCTGATTGGGAGCAACACGGTAGGAGGAGACGGCAGTGCCGTTTCCCTACCCGGAAGGATATCTGTAGGGACACGGCATTGCCGTCTCCTGATTTAGAGGACACGGCAGTGCCGTTTCCCTACCCGGAGAACTTCGATCGCACTTTCTTTCCTTTCCCCTTGCTACCGCCTTTCCCCAGCTTAAAAATCCAGATTAGAAAACCATCAACATAGGTAAAAATCACCGGAATCACCACCAAAGTCAGCAGCGTCGAAGTCATCAAACCGCCAACTACCGCCATCGCCATCGGGCTCCGCACCTGAGAACCGGCACCGATTCCCAGCGCAATTGGCGCCATTCCAGCAATCATCGCGATCGTTGTCATCAAAATCGGCCGCACCCGCGCCACCCCCGACTCCAGCGTTGCCTCGTACATCGGCTTGCCTTCCTTCTGATTGAGAATCGCGTAATCCACCAACAAAATCGAGTTTTTCGTCACAATTCCCATCAGCAACACGATCCCGATCAAAGCGTACAGCCCCAAAGACTTTTGCCCCACCAGCAATCCCAGCAGCGCGCCCCCCAGCGACAAAGGCAGCGCTGCCATAATTGTTACCGGGTGCAGGAAATTCGCAAACAGCAGCACCAAAACGGCGTAAATAAACAGCACCGCCGTTCCCAGCGCCGTCGCAAAACCGCTGAATATATCCTGCATCACCTTCGTATCTCCCGAAGATTCCTGTTCGACGCCGGGGGGCAGAGGATTCATCGCCGGCAGTTGTTTCACCGCAGCGAAAGCTTCTCCCAAATTAATACCCTGCAACAAATTGCCCTCTACAGACACTTGGCGAGCTCTGTCGTAGCGATCGATCTGAGAGGGCCCGCTGCCCAAACCAATATCCGCCACAGCCCTCAACGGCACCAAAGTATTATTTTTCGCCGGTACTTGCAGATTTTTAATTGTTTCGATATCGCTGCGAAACTGCGGCGCCAACATCACATGAATCGGAATTTGTCTGTCTGGTAAATCGAACTTAGCAAGATTCGAGTCAATATCTCCGATAGTTGCCAGATTTGCAGTGCGGGCAATCTGCTGCACCGATACACCCTGATCCGCCGCCCGATTCGGATCAGGTTTAATCAGGATTTCTGGCTTCACCAAACTCGCACTAGATTGCACCTCAATCAATCCCGGCACCTGACTCATTTGTTGGGTAAGGGCAAGGGCCGTTTTAGTTAAAGCCTCGGCATTTTCGCTTTTTAGGACGATCGACATTTGCTTTCTACCGCCCACTCGCCCTTGAGCAAAACTGAGCCGCACTCCCGGCACATCGATCAGTTTGGGGCGCATTTCCTCTTCAAACTGCTGTTGTGCGATCCGTTTATCCGCAGGTTTCAGCTTCACGTAAAGCGTCCCTGTATTGACGCCGCTAGCACCGCCGCCACCCCCGCCGGCACCGCCAGAAACTGCCGGAGAACCTTCTGTCTCTAAAACGCTTTCCACCGCAGGATGGGCGAGCAATATTTTAGTTGCCTGTTCTACTGCTAAATCCGTCTGCTGCAAAGTAGAACCGGGAGGAAGTTCGATCGAGACAGTAGAAAGTCCGGTATCATCGCGATCGATAAACCCAGTCGGAATCAAAGGTATTAACTGAACGCTGCCAAAAAATACAGCCACAGCTAAAATTAGGACGATCGCCCGATGTTTCAGCGCCCAAATTAACAGCCGCCGATACTGATAGGATAATTGGTCTTTTTTTAACTGTTTCAGATCGTGTCCTTTCTCCTTAAACAAATAAGCCGCCATCATCGGAGTCACAGTTCGGGCTACCAGCAGCGAAAATAAAACCGACGCCGAAACCGTCACCCCAAAAGGCCGAAAAAACTGACCCGGAATTCCCGGCATAAAAGCCACCGGCGCAAATACCGAGACAATCGTCATCGTAGTAGCGACAACAGCCAAACCAATTTCATCAGAAGCATCCAAAGCAGCTTGATAGGGAGTTTTCCCCATCCCGACGTGGCGTTCGATATTCTCAATTTCCACGATCGCATCATCTACCAATACTCCCACCACCAGCGCCAGTGCCAGCAAAGTCATACTGTTGAGGGTATAGCCCAAAAATTGGAGCACAATACAAGTAGGAATTACCGACAGCGGCAGCGCCACAGCAGCAATCAAAGTAGCTCGCCAGTCCCGCAAAAAAATAAAAATCGTGATGATTGCTAAAACAGCCCCCAAAACTAAAGCATCCACAGAAGCTTCATAGGAATCTCGAATATGGTCTGCTAGGGTATAAATAAGTTCCAACTTGACATCTGGCGGCAAAGTCTTTTGATGTTTTTTCAGAATTTCCCGCACCGCTTCTTCGACACTGACCAAAGTGCTGCCGGTGCTGCGGAGGATGGAAAAAGCCACTACAGGTTTACCGTTGAGCCGCGCCGCCTGACGCGCTTCTGCATAGCCCTCACTCACTTCTCCCAAACTGGTGAGAGGGACAAATCCGCCGTTGGGCAGGGTAATTTGATAGGTTTTCAGTTCCTCGATCGTTTTGGCACTGCCGAGGGTGCGGACTGTTTGCTCGGAATTGCCGATTTCGGTTCGCCCGCCCGGTAAATTGATGTTAAAATTGCGAATTTGGTCGTTAACTTGGGTGGCTGTAATGCCGAGACTTTGCAGTTGTTCTGGGTTTAAATCTACTCGAATATCCCTGTCTCTACCTCCTATGCGCTGCACTTGAGCCACACCTTTGACTGAGAGGAGGACGCGGCTGATGTTTTGGTCGATTAAATCGCTTAATTGTTCTACGGATTGGCGATCGGAAACGACGGCGTAGGACATGATGGAACTGCCGGCAAACTCAACCCGCTTGACAACGGGATCGTTAATATCTTGCGGCAAGCTTTGGCGGATTTGGGCGATCGCATTCCGCACGTCGTTAGTGGCGCGATCGCTATTTGTGCCTAGCAGAAAGTTAACAGTGGTATTAGATGAACCGTCATTAACTGTCGAGATAATGTGATCGATATTGCCCAAGCCAGCAACAGCATCTTCAACTTTTTTCGTGACTTGAGATTCTAGTTCTGACGGATCTGCCCCCGGTTGGGTGACAGATATCGAAACAGAGGGAACATCGATATTCGGCGAATCATCGATGCCTAAAAGCGGAAAACATACTAAACCCCCTATTGTCAGAACTAAGAATAGAACAATAGTGGGGACGGGCTGTTTGATAGACCAAGCCGAAATATTAAAAGACATAATTGGGATTTGGGAATGGGGAATTGGGCCGGGGTCATTGGGAAGGGGGCATTGGGCATTTTTATTGTAAATCAACAGCCAGCGATCGCACTCATCTACTTGAATTATGATTCAGCTTATTGAGTTAAATTATTTGACGCTGAAATAATATTCTGAGCTAGCATTAAAGCATTTTTTACAGCATTTTGTAAGTTATATACAGTATCTTCATAATCAGCTTTATTCCTAAGTTCTCTCAATCTGCTTAAGTTTTCACCTATTTTGACCATATGTTTCATTTTGGTTGGGTGGTATATAAATTCCTCTGCTACATATTGATGTTCGTTGATATCGCGATTCTTACGAGAAAGCCTGGGGTCTTTTTCAATATCGCGCAAGTAATTTCGCGCTAGGCAAAATGTCGAATAGTATGCTCTACTTATCGCCGATCGCAACTTGGCTTCTCTGTTAGCTGAACTGTCATTATTTGTGGCAGCTAACTCTTGGGCTAAGTTCAAATATTCAGACCAATCAAATTTCATTTGACTCCCATTCAAGGCTAATATGTAAATCATTTTTGGGGGCTGCTATTTTAGCATCTAGCCACCAGCTATCGTCAAGGATTTTCAACTTTGCAAAAGCTTCATCGACTTCGAGCTTGGTGTAAATGGTAATCCACAGCGATCGCCAATTTGCAATTTCTGGATCGGTTTTCACTTCTAATCCCAATCTTTCGCTAGGAAATAGTTCTCTAATTTTAGAGTGAGCTTCTAAAATTAAACTTACCATCACTTCTTGGTCGATGATTAACTTAAAGGCTTCTAGAGGATCTTCTACTGCGTAGAGACTTCTGATTTTATTGAAATCGGCGATTAAATCGTCAAAGCGTGTGGTTTTAATAGTTGGCTCTTGGATGGCAGTCATAATTGTCGATCGGGAGAGCTTTGCTTGTTAATATTTTAGCAACTACTTGCGTCAGCGATCGTCGGGTGCGTCGCTATCAATCATCTATAAATAAGATCGAAAATTCCGCAGCGACGCACCCTACAATAGACCTCTCCCATAATTATCGCTTCACAGGCATCCTGCCTGTTCAAGATGGCTTTTTGGGAGAGGTCTAATATACTCAAAAAGGCAAGGATATAAAAAGTAAGTAGATGAAATAATTATTTTTTTGATTCCTACCTTTTTTTAGGGCGCTTGCTTATTTCGATCGAGCATTAGGCTTCTCGGCAGAGGAAGGAACAACTTTAACCCGATCGCCATCCTTCAGATAACCAGCCCCAGCAATAACAACTCGGTCGCCCGCCTTCAAACCCTTTTTAACCTCCACCTTAGCAGCAGTCAAATCCCCTACAGCGCCCCCGGAAATTTCCCCAACTTGCACCGGTTGAGCTTGCACCTTATCCTCACCGACAAGTTTGTAAACCACAGCACTGCCGTCAGATTGCGGTAAAATAGCTTTAGCGGGGACTTTCAAACCTCGAGCAGTTGCCGTCGAAATCGATGCGCGCAAAAACATTCCCGATCGCAAAAACTCGCTGACCGGCAAATCAATCTTCACCGTAGCTTGCCGATTTTGCGGGTCAACAAGCGGCGAAATATCTCGCACAGTTCCTGACAACTTAATCCGCTTGTCAGAGTCAGAAGTAATCTGCACCGCTGTTCCCGGTCGCACTTGCGCCACCTGAGTTTCCGGCACTTTCAATTGTAGTTCCAGCTTGTTTCCCCGAATAATTGAAAAGAGTTTTTGACTCCCCGAAGAAACATCGCCAACTCGACCAATTCTTTCAGCCACAGTGCCGCTATCCGGTGCTCGCACTATAGTTTGTTCTAGTTGAGTTTGTAACTGTTTGACTCGCGCATCATTGCTGCGAACACTTGCTGCGTTATTTCCGACATTTGCTCTGGCACTGCTGACACTCGCTCCGGCGGTATTCACTTTAGCACGAGCGCTGCTGAGAGCCGCTCTCGCCGTACTGATATTAGCTTCAGCAGTAGCTACTTTAGCAATAGCCGATCGCACTTCTTCCGCTGCTTTATTCTGTTCTTCCAAAGCTGTATTCAAGTCAGCTTTAGTTTTGTTCAAGTCTTGAACGGCCGTCTGCCGCTCCGTCTTTCGCCTTTCCAAATCTTGCTGGCTAATTACTCCCTGAGTCGCCAAATTTTGACTGCGATTTACTTCTCTTTGAGCTTGATCTAATTTAGCCTGGGCGGAAGCAATTCCCGCTTTAGCTTGAGTGACACCAGCTTTAGCTTGCTCCACACCTGCCCTGGCCTGACCGACCCCTGTTTGGGCTTGCGCTGCGTCAGCGATGGCTTTTTCAACGCCAGCTTGAGCTTGAGCGACGCCGGCTTGGGCTTCTTGTTGGGCTGACTGAGCTTGCTGCACCTGAGCTTCAGCTTGTTCTACGGTAGAATTAGCCGATTGTACTCCAGCAACCGCTTCGGCAATTTGCGATCGCAGCACCGAATCGTCCAAAACCGCCATCGTCTGACCTTTTTCTACCGCATCTCCCTCCGCCACCAACACCTGCTTGATTTGCAAACCGTTAGCCTGCGGCAGCACCGGCAGCAAGTCGTAGGTCACCACGGTGCCCGTCGCTTCCAGAGTTTCACCCACCTCAGCAGATTCCACAGGCGCCACTGTCACAGTCTGAGCCGTCGCCGACTGAGCCGCCGCTGGGGCTGCAACTGGGGGACGCGCACTTTTTCCCGAAACCAAGTGTACGCCCGCCAGGGTTGCAACCACCCCAATTCCTACGCCCGCCAACACGGCCGGCCACCGGATTCCTTTGCTGGGCCCAACTTCCGTTTCTTCTGGTTCCCAAACTTCAGATTGTTCCCCATCCATTTCTGGAACTTCTAGGGTTACTTCTCGTTCATCTTCCTCACCGGAGAATTGCCAGCGAGAGCGGTCTGAGACTCCACTTTCAGGCGCGTCGGCTGCCGGTTTATTGTCGCGTCCGCTCTGCACGGGGGGAATGGGTTTCTTTTCTTCCGCTTCTGAAAAAACTTGATTGGTCACGGTAGTTCCTCTCGCCGGTATTAGCCTTTGGCTGTTTATATTGTAAAGAAAGATTGCGATAGTATTTGATTCATTTTAGCGGAGGGCACGAGCAGTCGCGCTTCCTCCTTTTGGGTGAGTGTGGCGCCGTTTCACCTGAGAATGGCGATTTCGATCGACAGTTTGTTCGATCGACATTTAATTCGATCTGCCTCCGGGGCATACGGAATATTAGCTCGTCGGGGCGATCGAACTCGCATTGTCAGTCCCGGAGCGGTTTGGCCGTCACCAACTCATCAATGCTGAAAAAACTCACTCTAATCTTGAACTGATTATTGCTAATCTATAATGTGTTTGTTGTAAAATACGGCACATCAGGCCAAAAAGTTGTGCCAGTTTAATTGACAAAAATCAAAATGAATAGTGTCTTTTCTCCCGTCCAACAGTTTCTAATTACTTGGTTGCTAGTGCTAGTGACGGGATGGTTTACCCTAACTGCTGTCAGTTATGTTGGGGAATTGGTCAGCATTTTAGTAACGGCGGGACTCATTGCATTTTTATTAAATTATGCAGTAGCAAGACTGCAAGTATTTTTGCCGCGGGGAGTAGCTGCGGCGCTGGTTTATTTAACTGCGGGTTTGCTATTAGTAGTAATTGGTCTAACTATTGCGCCCCCAGTGTTCAGCCAAGCGAGGCAGTTGGGGGTGAGGTTCCCGGAATTGCTAGAGTCGGGGCGACTGCAGCTAGGTGAATTCCAAACTTGGAGTGCCGATCGCAATTTGCCTTTTAACGTGGAAATTTTGGAGCAGCAATTATCTGCTAAAGTGCAAGAACAAGTGCAGGCGATCGCTGGTACGAGTTTGGGTTTAGTTGTAGGTACTGTTAACTGGTTTCTAGACTTAATTTTCATCCTGGTAATTTCATTTTATATGCTCCTCGACGGTCAAAGAGTGTGGCAGGGTTTGACAAGTATTTTTTCGCCCGATATTCGCTATGTTTTAACCGATACTTTGCAGCGAAATCTCCAGCGATTTGTATCGGGACAGTTATTGCTGGGACTATTTATGGCGACCTCGCTGACTCTGGCTTTTTGGTGGCTGCAAGTTCCGTTTTTTCTGTTGTTTGCCGTGTTTATAGGATTGACTGAAATAATTCCGTTTATTGGGGCAACTTTGGGCATTGGCACTGTTAGTATAATTGTAGCGTTTATCGATTGGTGGCTGGCGCTGCAAGTTTTGGTAGCGGCGATCGGTCTCCAGCAAATCAAGGATAATTTAGTAGCGCCCCGAATCATGGGGAATCTCACCGGATTGAGTCCGGTAATTATTTTTACAGCTTTGCTGTTAGGAGGGAGAGTGGGAGGGTTGTTGGGAGTTATCCTGGCAATTCCGCTCACTGGGGTTGTAAAAAGTATAGTTGAAATTGTACTCAATCCCAAATTGCCGCCGCAAACAGGTTCGTTTTTCTACAATCCCTTTAGCGGCGAGGAATTGGGGAAAATAGCAGACAAGGAAAGTAGAATAATTTTGGTTGCCGACGAACAAAAATAGTTTAATGTTTGTAGTAAGGACTTCAGTCATGAAAAAGTTTATTATTAAAGGATTCAGTCCTTGCTACTGAACCCTTTAAGAAAGGACTTTAGTCCTTACTACGAACCCACTTAAAATCTCAAACCTAAAAACTTATGAAATGGTGGCAAAATCTTAAAAAAAACCCTCTAGCTCGGTTGGGAGCAGTGCTGCTGTTAATTTTTTATACAGTAGCACTTTTCGCCGAATTTGTCGCGCCTTACGACCCCTACGACTCTCAATTAAATGGTTCCTTGCTGCCGCCGACTCAGATTTATTTAACCACCCGAGACGGGAGATTTATCGGCCCGCACGTTTATCCTACTACTCAGGGATCTGTGGATGCGAATACGGGCGATCGCCAAGTAATTGTAGACAAGCGAAAACCTTCCTCTCTAGTTTTATTTGTCAAAGGTTCCCCCTATAAATTTTTGGGAATCCTGCCTTTAGATATTCACCTGTTTGGCACTACAGGAGAAGGCAAAATTAACATTTTAGGCACGGACGAACAAGCTCGCGATCAATTCAGTCGCTTAGTACACGGCAGCAGAATTAGCCTCAGCATCGGTTTAGTAGGAATAGCAATTTCTTTTCCCTTGGGATTGTTTATCGGAGGAATATCGGGTTATTTCGGCAGTTGGATTGACAGTATTTTAATGCGCTTCGCCGAAGTGTTGATGACGATTCCCGGTCTTTATTTATTAGTAGCGCTAGCAGCAGTGCTGCCTCCAGGATTGACAAGCGTTCAGCGATTTATATTGATTGTGCTGATTACTTCGTTTATCAGTTGGGCGAGTTTAGCGCGGGTGATTCGCGGTCAGGTACTGTCAATTAAACAGCTAGAATTCGTGCAGGCGGCGCGGGCTATGGGCGCCAATCCAATTTATATTATCGTCCGCCACGTGTTGCCGCAAACTGCAACTTACGTAATTATTTCTGCTACTTTGTCGGTTCCGGGTTTTATTGTGGCGGAGTCGGTTTTGAGTTTAATTGGATTGGGAATTCAACAGCCAGATCCTTCTTGGGGAAATTTGCTATCCCTGTCTACTAATGCTTCAATTTTAGTGTTGCAGCCTTGGTTGGTTTGGCCTCCGGCAATACTGATTATTTTGACTGTTTTGGCGTTTAATTTATTGGGGGATGGGTTGCGGGATGCTCTAGATCCGAGAAGCATTCAAAGGAATTAAACAATACTCTCAAAATATTTGCCGTAAAAGCTTGGTTGTCATGAGTCAAGCTCTCACGTCGTGAGAGCCGAAAAAGCCAGATTCTTCACTTCTTTGGGAATGACAACTGTTTAACCGAACAGGATATGAGAGGAAAATCCCGGATTTCCCACTTAAAAACAGAGACTCGCGCACCGCCCAACAAAAGAAGCACTAAAGTGGATTTGGGCAACTGAAGCTCATCACAAAAAGCGAATTACTGACTGCAATTAGTTCAGACTATCTGGATCTACCCCCAACTCCCGCAATCGTTGAGCTAATTGTTGGGCGCGCCGATCTAATTGTTGGGCGCGCTGCGCTGATTGTTGGGCGCGCTGCGCTGATTCTTTCACCTGTTCTTCAGGTGTCAGATAGCGTTTTCCATCGGCATCATACCAATACAACCATTCCCTTGTCACCCCTGAATAATTTCCCCTTTCACAACCAATTCCTAAACCAATCTCTGGCATCCAAACTGGATTTCCTGACTGTAACTCGTACTTTCCATTGACTAACTTGTGTACTTCCAAATGAGGTTTACGACGGCGGCGGGAAGAATAAATGACGTAATAAAGTACGCCTAAAGCTTGATAAGTTTCTAATTTTGTGCTGTATTCCTTGCGATAAGTTGGGGAAACAACTTCTAGCACGAACAGCGGCATGACATTTTCATCCCACACCACGTAACTGGGACGCAATTCTTCGTCGTAAAATCGTTCTACTCCTAAACTCAAGAAAGCATCTGGGACAATAGGTGGCTCGTCAGGGTGATGGTAAAGACCCATATCAATGCCAAAAAACCAGTCCATGCGTTCTGACCAAAGTATCAGCAAGATTGCCTTTAGCAACCCCGGTATTAGTTCTTGCAGTTCGTTATCCACAGGCGTTTCATCCGAGTCGGGCAGTTCATCGGCGGAGGGCAAGTTCCTCGGCAAGTTGTACTGTAACATTGCGGCTTTCCTCAAAACTAATTTCTATTATAATAAAACTTAAGCTGTTACGCATTTAAACCATTAACGATCCAGGTAAGGTGCGTCAGCTAGAACATTGACTATACATGGGAAACGCTTATGTACTGACGCACCCTACTATCCTCCTTTAAATGCCGAACAGCTTATGCACTATACCCAGGTGTAGGAGCTTTTAAGCGGGGGAATTGCCGCTAGAAAAACACCATATACGGACACTTTGCGTCCAGGACTGTTATAAGATACAGCTTGAACAAGCTGTGTTTACTTTTATGCTTTCTGCTAATTATTTAGAGGTAAGCGGATCGTAAAAGTAGAACCAACACCCTCCTGACTTTTTACTGAAATATTGCCGCCCATCATTAGGCAAAAACGCTGGCTGATGGCTAGTCCCAAACCGGTGCCGCCGTACTTGCGCGTGGTAGAAGCGTCTGCTTGGGTAAAGGGTTGGAAAATGTGCTGCAACTGGTCTGGATTCATCCCAATTCCTGTATCTGTACAATTAAAAACTAAAAATTCTTTACTAGCAATTGAAGATTGAGAATTCACCGCAGGTTCAGAACTGTTTTCTTGTGTCGCTTCGCTACTGTCGCCCGCGATTTTTTCTCGGCTGGCTGTGAGGGTAATTGTACCGTTTTGAGTGAATTTGGCGGCATTGCTCAGCAAATTTAATAAAATCTGCCGCACTTTGGTAATGTCACCGTGCATAGTGCCGATATTGCTAATTTGGTGCAAGTTGAGAGTGTTGCCGTTTTTCTCAATTAGCGGCGCGGCGGTGGAGGCGACTTCTTCAATTAAGGCGGCGATTTCGAAGGTTTCTAAGTAAAGATCCATGCGGCCGGCTTCGATTTTAGAAATGTCGAGAATGTCGTTAATTAGCGATAGCAAATGTCTGCCGGAAGTGCGGATTTTGTCTAAATCTGGGGTGAGTTCATTGTAGCCCAATTCTTCGGTTTCTTCTTGGAGCATTTCGCTGTAGCCGATGATGGCATTCAAAGGTGTTCGCAGTTCGTGGCTCATGTTTGCCAAAAATGCGCTTTTTGCGGTTGAAGCGGCTTCGGCTGCTTCTGCGGCGAGTTGCAAGGCGGATTCAAAGACTTTGCGATCGCTAATATCCTCGACGCTGCCTTCATAGTAAAGTACCTCGCCGCCGGCGCCGCAAACTGCACGCGCGCTTTCGGAAATCCAAATTACGCTGCCGTCAACGCGGTAAACTTCTGACTCAAACCCCGAAATTTCTCCGAATTCTTGCATCACCTGCATAAACTTCTCGCGCTGCTGAGGATCGACGTAAGCTTGCTGTCTGATGTTAGTGAGATTTGATATCAATTCTTCGGGAGTGGCGTAGCCGTAGATGCGGGCTAAAGCTGGATTTACGCTCAAGAAGCGGCCTTCGGGGGTTCTTTGAAAAATGCCTTCGACGGCATTTTCAAAGATGCTGCGGTATTTTTGTTCTGCTTGACGCAGAGCGGTTTGCGTGCGATCGCGATCGCTGGCTTCGATCGCCAATGATACTAAATCTGCCAGGGAAGCAGCGAAATTTTGTTCTTCCACTGTCCAGTTGCGAGGAGTTCCCACTTGTTCGATACATATGACTCCGACTGTTTGTCCTCCCAGCCGCACCGGCGCATCTAAGGTTGATGTGATGCCGATGAGTGCAAAGTAAGATGCCACAACTTCTCTGGTTCTAATATCTGAGAGAGCGTCGTCGGCTGCGATCGTCCGGTGTTCTTCCAAAGCTCTAAAATAATCTGGATAGTCGGCTGCTGCGAGTTCGGCGCCTTGGGAATGCTGGTAGTTGCTGCGCCTAAATTGGTCGAGACATTGCAGTTTCGATCGGCTTTCGTCGTACAACCACGCTCCGGCTCCTTCTGTATCTAGGGTATGAGCCGCCGCTTCGGTGATTTCCCTCAAAGCTACTTGCAAATCGCCTCGATACAGTGCTTTATTTCTTGCGAGTTCTACCAAAACCGTATTTTGTTTGAGCAATTGTTTTTGTCTTTGGCGCCGCACAGATTCGGCTCGCTTTTGTTCGGTAATATCGCGGATTACAAAAATTACGGATTCTTCTGAAAGCGGCGAAATGCTGGCGACAAAACAAACTTCGCGGTCGTCAATGATTAAATCGTACTCGATGCTGACAGTTTGCTGAGTATCTAAAGCTGCTCGGATATGGTTGAGAAAATTGGCGGCTGTAGCTTGCGGAAACAGCTCTCCGACTGTTTTGCCCATTAATTCTTCGGCTGGTTTGTACAGCAGGGATAGATTGGTGGGCGCGATTTTTAAGTAGCGACCGGTGGCGTCCACAACTATAATTAATTCGTTCATGGCTGCAAACAAAGCCCGCAATTCTGCCTCGGCGGCTTCGAGTTCGGCAGTCCGCTCTGCTACTCGCTGTTCTAAACTGGAGTTGGTTTGTTCTAGGGCGACAAAAGACGATCGCAATTGTCTGGCCATTTGATTGAAAGACTGAGCTAGGAGGCCGAGTTCTTTGACGCCTTGGACTTCGACTTCGCCGTCTAATTCTGCGGAGGTGAAGTCGGATGATTCGGACATTTTTGTTAAAGCTTTGGAAGCTTCTAGCAATCGGGTAATCGGTTTTACAACCCAGCGAGAGGTGAAAATTCCGAGTCCGATCGCCAGTATGAAGGCAAAAAAGCACAATAAGATAGTTGTGCGAGTGTTGGCGTTAATTTGCCCCATGAAGTCTGCTTCTGGGATGGTCACTACAATCAGCCAATCGAGACCGCGGCCGTCTTGCAGGGGAGCAACTGTAATGAATTGACGTTTGCCGTCTATATCGAAGGTAAACTGTCCTTGGCTGTCAATTTGTTCAAAACTGCCAAATCGTTTTTGCAAGTATGTGGAGGCCGATCGAATTAGCAAATTTTTGCTCTGTGTCGCTAACAGCCGTTTTTGTCCGTCTTGGCCAGTGACAAAGGGCAGTTCGTCTGTGGAACTGGCGACTATTTCCCCGCTGCGTTCGATCGCAAAAACTTGTCCCGACGGGCTAATTTTGATGCTTTTGAGAAAATCGCTGATTTGAGAAAGAGTCAGGTCAATTGCCAGTACCCCCCGCAGGCTGCCCGTTTTAGTGTAGATGGGCATCACCGGTGTAATCCCCAGAACTGGCGAGGCTGCGAAGACGTAGATGGGAGACCAAGTGGCTTTTCCTGACTGTTTTGCAGCTTGGTACCACGGTCTAGTACGGGGGTCATACGGGACGGTTTGGATTAGCTCAGTGCGATTTCCTTGACTGTCCAGGCGATAAATTTCGCGGTTTGGAGCCGTTGATTCGTCTCTGATGTATACTAAGTCTTCTGCTTCTCTCTTGAGCAAGAGAAATTTTCCCTGTTCGTCGCCGTAGTAGATGGTTGTATTTCGATCGCTCAGCTTGGTCTGGTTCCACAAATAGCGCTCTAAGTTGGGGAAGTCTTCCGGGTCTAAGTTTCCAGAGGCGATCGCAGCAGTATTCATTTGCAGAAACAGGTGAGACACATCCCCAAAACTGCGGAAATTTTCTTTAGTTCTCGCTGCGACTTCCCAGCTTAACCTGGTAGCAAGGTCATTGACGGCTTTCTGGCCGTTGCGAAACGAAAGCCATCCAGTCACGCCCACTGCTACGGAGATTTGCACCACCAGGGGTATCAACAAAACTAGGCTCAGTGACATATTGGGCGAGCTTTTCATCAGGCGAGAACTCAGGCTTTTCAATAACATCAATATTTTGACAGATGTTTTACAATACCGGCTTGGCGTATGCTTGCTGCTTTGTAGATTCCCTGAACCTAAGCTACCACTAATCTCGGCGCTTTCTCGGCGGCATTTGAGAAAACCTAGCAACTTGGTTGCTCAAAAAATACCACCGCTATTCTCTTGTCAGTTGAGTTGAGGGTGGCCAGCGGGACAAATATAAGTAATTTAACAATCTTTAGAAAGTAGGTTGGGTTTCGTACCTCAACCCAACCTACTGTGAAAATACCGGTGGTTGTTTGAGGATTGCGATCGCGATAAATGTAAACAATTTAACAATCTTCCCTTGGAAAATTTGCTATTAATAAAATAAGCGGGCAAAATCTCGATCGATCGCTCATAGGGTAATTCAAGCATCAGGGGTTGAATTACAGTAGCACATTTCCTTACATACGTTAATGTATGCTACTATTTGCCTATGGCATACATACCACTTAGAAATGCAGTCGAATTTCTAGGTTTGCATCCACATCATTGAAGGAAATACGCCGATGACGGGAAGATTAAAAGCATCAAGAACGAAGCAGGACAACGCCTTTACAAAGTTGAGTCCGATCGCTGCGATGCAACTGAGTCTGCCACTATCTGCTATTGCCGAGTTACCTCTACCAAACAGCGACAAGTCGAGCGAGAACAAGTCGAATTTATGCCAGAGCGTTATCCAGATTCCGAAATCATCCCAGACATCGGATCGGGACTTAAATTCAAAAGGAAAGGATTGCAAGCCCTACTGGTCAGATTTATGCGCGGTGACAAACTCACGGTTGTTATTGCCTTACGAGACAGATTTTGCCGATTCGGGTTTGAACTATTCGAGTTCATGGCAACACAAAACGGTGGATCGATCTTGGTTCTCTCAAGTCCTGTTCACTGCCAAGAATCCGAACTTACAGCGGATCTTCTTGCCATCCTTCACATCTTCTCTTGCAGAATGCAGTCCCGGCGAAACTACAGCCCGAAAATCAAGGAAGATCCGACTATTCCTAAACCCCGAACAAAAAGCCTTGCTGAAGCAATGGTTTGGTGTAAGCCGTTTTGTTTACAATACGACCATCAAATACTTGCAAGAACCAGGAACTAAGGCCAGTTGGCTCTCAATTAAAACTGAAATACTTCACGGACTGCCTGATTGGGCAAAATCCGTACCATTTCAGCTCAAGTCGATTGCCATCAAAGATGCCTGTTTTTCTGTTAAGGCTGCAAAAAAAGGGTTTGGGAAAGATGGTCAGTTGAGAATCTGCAAGTTCCGCAGTCGTAAGGATACAAAGCAATCTATTTATATCCCCAAGTCTGCCGTAAAAGATTGTGGTATTTATCACTCAATTATTGGTAAGTGTCACCTCAAAGAGCCACTGCCTAAAGATTACAGTGATGGACGAGTAACGCTTGCCTATGGTGAGTATTACTTAGTTGTTTCTGAAAAAGTGCAACCATCTCAGACCGATAACCAAGGTCGGATGGTTGCCTTAGATCCGGGTGTCCGCACCTTTATGACATTTTTCTCAGAAGATTCTTATGGTTGGTTGGGCAATGATTCAAACCTATTCCTTCAGAAGCTTTGCTTTAAGTTAGATAGGTTAGTTTCAAGCTTATCGAAAGCGCCTAGCCGTCAAAAGAAACGATTCAAAAAAGCAGCAGATAGATTGCGTTGCCAAATCAAAAACCTGGTTAAAGAACTTCATCACAAAACGGCTAAATTTTTAGTTGATAACTTTGATGTAATTCTGCTGCCAACGTTTGAGACTTCGCAGATGGTTTCTAAATCTCGCCGCAAATTGAGAAACAAATCAGTTAGACAAATGCTGACGTTAAGTCATTACGAGTTCAAGATATTCCTAAAGTGGAAAGCTTGGGAATCTTCTAAGACCGTGATTGATTGCAACGAAGCTTATACGTCTAAAACAGTGTCGTGGACTGGTGAAATTGTGAAAGTTGGCAGTGCGATAACTATTAAATCGCCTGCCACGGGCTACAAGATGAACCGGGATCTAAACGGTGCTCGTGGGATATTCCTCCGGGCATTGGTTGATACGCCTTGGTTACAAAGTCATTTGGCTGCGTAACTTATGTGTTTGTTAGTAAACATTAGCAAAAAGGTATCGGATGACATGAACTATACATTTGAAATCCTGGGCGTATCTCCAACTTTAACGTTTTTTAACCAGCAGCAGGAATTGCTGCAACAACAGCAGCCGTCGGGTGTAGAATACTTGGGAAACTGGAAGTGCACTCTCGATGCGTTTGTGGCATCCGTGGAGACAGTTTCTCCTAACCGCGGCTGGGATGTCGATCGAGTTGTAGACACCGTGATTAGTTTCTGGATGAACAACTCCGATAGCATCCAGTATTGGAAGCACAGGCTGGAGGATGCCGGCAGCGAAAACTTGTTAGTAGCCAGAGTAGGCGATATCAAGTCTTTGCAAGCCGCATTTGAATCGCTGCTAGGCGAATAGGAAAATCGGGAAATGCGAAAAAGTCGATCGGCTTTTTCGCTAAAATCAACTCAAAATTCTATTAGCAATTCCCAATTACCCTGATTCGCGACAGGGAAGTTGCAGATATACAATATCTGTTTCTTCCACCCTCCATCATCCACCTGCCATCTGCCTTCAACATCTGCCTAATGACTAATGACTAATGACTAATGACTAATGACTGATTTCTTCGCAATTCCCAAATATTATGTCTCGTTCCAAAGCCCTGCAATCTTATATTTTTGTCCGCTTGCTCCTCGCACCGCTAATGTTGTGGACAATCACCACAGCAGTATTTTTGTTGCTGCGGGCCACTCCAGGCGACCCCATAGATGCCATTCTCGGCTCGCGAGCTCCCGCAGCCGTCAAAGCAGCAATGCGAACCCAACTCGGCCTCGACGCACCCCTGTGGGAGCAATATCTCAAGTATATGAAGGACTTATTCAGTCTGAACTTGGGAACCTCCATCACCACTCGCGGACAAACCGTGTGGCAAATTATCGGAGACTATTTCCCGGCTACAGTGGAATTAGCAGTTTGTAGCATGGCCATAGCTTTAATTGTCGGCATCAGTATCGGTTCCCTGGCAGCATCCCGCCCCAACACTATTTTCGATGCTGCAGGCCGTTTGTTTGGCATTATCACTTACTCGCTGCCGGCTTTTTGGGCCGGCATGGTTTTGCAGTTGATTTTCGCGGTGCAGTTGGGCTGGTTTCCCTTGGGAACTCGCTTTCCCGTGACATTCCCAGCCCCCGAAGGCTACACGGGACTGTACACTATTGACAGTCTCCTGAGCGCTAACCCCGGTCAGTTTCTCACATCTTTGCATTATTTGGCACTTCCGAGTTTGACGTTGGGGATTCTTTTGAGCGGCATTTTCGAGCGCATTGTCAGAGTGAATCTCAAGCAAACTTTGCAAGCAGATTATGTCGAAGCAGCTAGAGCTCGCGGAATTCCTGAGTTGCAGATTTTATGGGCTCACGCTCTAAAAAATGCGCTAATTCCGGTGATTACTGTCTTAGGATTGACTTTTGCTGCACTGTTGGGCGGTGCTATTTTAACAGAGGTTACTTTTTCTTGGCCGGGGCTGGCAAATCGCCTTTACGAAGCGATTAGTTTGCGGGATTATCCAACTGTCCAAGGTATTGTGGTGTTTTTTGCTGGAATAGTTGTAATTGCCAGCATTGTAATTGATATTTTGAACGCTTACGTTGACCCGCGAATTCGGTATTAAAAATATCAAGGAAGAAGGGAAAAGGCCCAAAGGCAACGGATGCGCGACTGTTGCACTCTCGGCTTTTTATACCTGTACTTTCTGCGTTCGCGAGATGTTTCTGCCAGCGGCGGCCCTCTAGAAGTATTTGTCAAGAAGATCGATCGGCTTTTAGAGTGACGACACTTGGCAATTTATGGGCAATACTGGAGAAAATAAAATTCAACATTTGAGGAAACGCTGATGAGATTATTGCGGACAATCGCCGCTCTATCGGCTGCCTTTACCCCACTCATGGCTGAAGCTGCCTTTAGCCGTCCCATGCCGGAAACAGCCGATTTTCCCAGAGCCTCCAACCCCCGAGTAAACGTGCCGGTTTGCTTCATCGAAACCGCAAGCGGCACAACTTTTGATTTAGTCAGCTTGTGCGGCACCAACGTCGCTCCCCAAAGCACTGCTCCGGCTGCCGGCAACCCCGCGAATGCTCCTGCAAATAACCCCAATGGGGGCGCTCCGGCTGCTGCCGCCAACCCCAACGCCATCACCAGAGATTCTGCCGGCACGCCGATAACTACTCCAACAGGCACGGCAAATCCCAACAATCCCAACAATGCCAATCCGGGAACTTCGCCGAATACCAATCCCAACAATGCCAATCCGGGAAGTTCACCAAGTACCAATCCCAATAATCTCAATCCGGGAAGTTCGCCCTATACCACTCCCAATAATGCGTCTCCCACGGGTGGAACTGCTGGCGACAGCAACAGCGATTTAGTTCCCAATCCCAATCTCAATCTTCCGAGAGTGCCGCCGAGTTCCTTTGGCCCTGGAGGTGTTGCACCGACTAGAGATGCGATTGATGGCCCGCGCCAATAATCGGCGAAGTGTCAGAACTTTCACAGAAACCGGGTTTCTCTGAAACCATCTCTTTTTCAGGGATATTTCACCCGCGAGAAAGCCGGAATATTTATTTACCTGCGTAAAATAGCCTTTCTCAGAAAGATGGAGTACGCCGAAACCCTGTGTTGTCAAGCTTTTGAAGTTGAATTGTGTACCTCATCTATCCAAGAACCGCTATATTGATGTTAGGTGCGATCGGCATATTTTGTAGCAGAGTAGCGAAATAAAAGTTAAGCTAAGAACTTGTAGAGGCTATCGGCCAAGCACTCTTTCAAAACTGGAAAACCAGGTAGAACCAGTGATAGATAGCCAGCTTTAATCCGTAACAGGATTAGTTATCCGCACAGGTTAAAATTATTACCAGGCGGTTGCTCGCCAGCTCCAAGTTTCTCAAGCTAAGCCATTCAACAGGCATATTTAGGTTAAGCCAGTGTGCTTCGGAAACTACCGACTGATAACATTAGCGAGACAAAATTAACCCGATTATTCGGAGGCTCTTCATGAGCAAAATATTTGTTTTAAATTGCAACAAAATTCCTCTAGACCCGATCCTCTGCGAGGGCTTCGCTAACGCACTTGAGGAGGACATCTCGTGTCAAACTTAGTTCAACGCTTAGAAATAACCGCTCATCCGCAACTGGAAAAATCCCTCGGCTATCGAGGAGATAGTCGCTGGGTAGCTTGGCGCTGGGAACCCGACATAGACCAACTTATTTCCAGCGATGGCAAAACAGTCGGCACTGGCAATAATATGGCTTGGCTGGTGTTTTTGCAGCACGATTTAGTCGATCCTGCGGTACAAGAGTACAACCTCGGCGAGGGCGATCGCTACTGGCTGCTTTTGGACAGCGAAACTAGAAATCTTTACGTCGGCGAAGGGAAAGCAGTTCAAAGTCTGCTCGAACAGCCGGAAAGTTTAGCTTTATTGGCCTGTCTCGATGGCGGTAATGCCGATCGGCAAACTGGTGAAACGTGGCAGCAAACCCTATCTCAACTAACAGCCAAACCAGTTGTTCGCCACCTGACAAATGCCCTTCCTTTCGGTATCGCGGCAGCTTTGATAGGTGCTTTGGGAGTCGGAACCGGAGTCTGGGTAGTACCGGCGGTGCAGCAAAAACTAGCCGAAAAAACAGCTTTTGTTTCCCCAATTAGTTCTGCCGCTAACTGCGGGTTTGGCGGTTCCGATGATTTTTCCGCTTATGTCGGTTCCTCAAGCGGAAATAAAGAACTTCATTTAATAGGCGTTTACGAAGCTAATGCGGATCACAAGAACCGAGATTTATCTAAAAGTGCGATCGAAATCAAAGTAGAACGCCGAAACAAGCCGATAATTCTCGCACTTTCAGCTTATGAACCGGTGCAATGGAACATTACCACAGAACCGGGGGCAGTTATCGAAAAAATCATTGTTAACGGATACCACAACCAAACTGTTTCAGGAGTTTCTGGAATTCCAATTGAAGAGCACAGCTACGAAGAAACCGGAAACTATATCGGCGACTTTATCTACAAGTGGGGTGCGACTCCTGAAAGTAATTCTCCCTCCCTGGTGACTAAACTGGAAGAGATAAACCGCACAAGTTTAACTTCCTTTCAAGGATGCTACAGAGGTACGAACTTTACGATTAAGTAAGAATTATTGATTATTTTGGGGTAGGGAAACGGCAATGCCGTGTCCTGAATAGCCGTGTTGTCGATGGTTGTATCAACAGAGCACTCGCAAGGATAATTTCATCATCCAATGCGGTTGATTTTACCCCTTACGCGAAATCAGGACACAGCAGTGCCGTGTCCCTACAATAAATCTGGCGTAGGGAAACGGCACTGCCGTGTCCTCTATATCATTCCGGCGCAGCCGGAATTGATATGAGCGGGAGGACTGGCGGACGAAAAGCTTGAGTTAACACGCCTTGGGCATTGCCATCTCCGACCTTGCCTGATGTCAATTCAATGGTGTACATTTTGAACTGTTATTTGACAACCTTATGTAAGGACGGTATCATAGGCTATTAACTTTAATTTTAAATTTCCGACAATAACAATGCTAACAAATTCAAGATGAAATATTGGTACGAAACCCTCGCTGTAGCACAGAGAATTTTAATTGAATTGGGAAGGCGACGCCGGAGTTTAGTTTTTTGGGCTATTTTTCCGATTTCAATCTTGGTAATTAACGGTTTGATTTTAAAAGAACGAGCTAATCTGACAACAGCAAAAGCTTTTGAAACTGCCGCACCTGCAAGTTTAGTAGGAGCCGCCTTATTTTTTAGCTGTCTCGGCGGGAGTGTCGCAACAGTCGTAGCAGAGCGAGAACAGCATACTCTCAAACGCCTATTTATTTCTCCCCTAAGCGGCACTTCCTACTTTTTAGGAATTTTTCTAGCTCACAGTTGCATCGGCATCGGACAAGTAATTCTAGTATACGCGATCGCCTCTTGTTTGGGAGCACAATTTCAAGGCTCTATTCTGCTAGGAATTGCGATTATTCTCCTCAGTATTATATCTTATGTAGGCGTCGGCTTCATTCTCGGCACCCAATTCGCGAGGCGCACAGAAGATGTCAACTCCCTAGTAGCAGCTTTCGGAGTTCCTTTGTTGATTTTAGGAGGTGCATTCTTACCGACTTCGCTGTTTCCCAAAAGCCTGCTGGATCTCGCGCAGTACAATCCAATTTATCACATGAACGAAGCGCTGATGGGCGTATGGGCTGACGGCAAAGATTTGGCTTATATTTCCGAACACTTCTGGTTTTTATTCATATTTTCTATTGCTATGATTGTCTGTGGATGGCTTTCTTACCGCAGGATGTTGAGAGTAGAAAGAAGACTTTAATAGAAATCACACAACTAATACAGCAGATTCCACATTTATGAAGTACACCCGCCTATCGTTAGATGCCCGTAGGGACACGGCAGTGCCGTGTCCCTACACTTCACAAACCTGGAATACGCTGTATTATTAGTAAGGTGCGTCAGATAAACCAATCCTAAACAATCACTCTCTAGCTTCGTATGACGCACCATACAAGACTTTATGTACTTTCAAATAATTAATAATTGGGAGAATTAAAGCAGTGCTGCAAATAGAAAAGCTAAATAAGTCCTACGGCGAGCGTTCAGTGCTTAAAGATTTAACACTCCACATTCAATCGGGAGAAATTTACGGTTTGCTGGGGCCAAACGGGGCGGGCAAAACTACAACTATCAATATTTTATGCAATTTGCTAAATGCCGACAGTGGCAAAGTTTTTATCAATGGCGCACGTGTTTCCGAATCTACCAAATTGTTAATAGGTGTAGCGCCACAAGAGAATTTGCTTTACAAAAGCCTTAGTTGCGAGGAAAACCTCAATTTTTTTGCTCAACTTTATGGCTTAGAGCGCAAGCAGCGACGCTATCAAGTAGAGCAATGTTTAAAAGCAGTAAATTTGACAGATAGAGCTAAGAGTCCGGTAGAAACTTTGAGCGGCGGAATGCAGCGCCGCTTGAATATTGCCATAGCTTTGGTGCACCAACCTAAATTAGTAATTTTGGATGAACCGACAACGGGTTTGGATATTGAGGCGCGCTATGAAATTTGGGAGTTGATTCAGCGCTTGCAATCCGAAGGAATTACAATTTTGCTGACAACTCACTTGTTGGATGAAGCTGAGCGTCTTTGTCAGAGAATTGGTATTTTGAAAAATGGCAGTATTGTAGCAGAAGGCAGTTTGGAGGAGTTGCAAAAACTGATTCCAGCTCAGGAGATTATTGTTGTAAAAACCCCGGAAGAAGCTGAAGTCATCGCCCGTGCCCAAAAGTACAATTTCATTCCCCGTCGCTACGGTAGCGATTTAGCTTTTTGGCTGCCGGAACGTTTGGAATTAAAAGAGATTATTTTGCTGTTCGACGGGATTTCTATTGATTCAATCGCTCGGTATCCGGTGCGGTTAGAACATATTTATGTCGAGGTGACAAAACTGAGCGAACATGGTTTGTAACTAGATAAGCTGCGTAGCAGCTTGATTGTACAATCTAAGATTTAGAATTTGTATCCCTATTTCAATCCGTGTTTAGCACCGCTTTCCCTCACTTTTAAGCCTTAATTGCTGCCTGTAGGCTAGTGAAAGCCCACTTCCGATCGGGACTACCACGCTCAGGTTCTACTTTGCTGGCCGCTTTGTTGCGCCAAAATACCCGTTTTCACGCTGCTATGACGAGCCCAGTGGGGGGTTTAGTCCAAATATTAGAAGCCATGAGCGAAGAGAACGAGTGTTCCGTGTTCATTGTTATTGATTTAATGCTCCAGCAAAACGAGATAACAATTTTACAGCCGGATTTATTTGAGCAACTTGATGCCTTATTATTTTAGATATAGCCAACAAATAGCAGGACTATCTCTATTACAATTCCCCTCTTTTAGTGGATTTACGGGGAACAGAACCCTCTAAAATATACCTTTTTAAGTGGATTTACGGAGTCGCAATCCTCTTAAATCCACCCTTTTCAGTGGATTTGCTTGCGGGAAACAGAAACACTCTTAAAGTCCTCATTGATAAGGGAGATTTAGTGAGATAGAAACTTGGATGTAAACGATAGATATAAAGGATTTCAGCAGTGATGAATTTATTAACCGCGAACAAGCAAGTTATTTTCGTTGACTCCTCTGTACAGAATTATCAAAATCTGATAGACGGCGCAGATGCTAACGCCAAAATAGTCATTTTAGATGACAAAAGCAGCAGTATTGAGCAAATTGCTAACGCCTTGGCAGCTCAAAAAGATATTGCAGCCGTACATATCCTTTCTCACGGCAGCGAAGGCAGTTTAAAACTCGGTACTGACGTACTCAATGAGAATAACCTAGAAAATTTCAGCGATCGGCTAAAACAGTGGGGAAATGCCCTAACAGAAAACGGAGATATCCTACTCTATGGATGCGAAGTAGCAAAAGGAGAAGCAGGCAAAAATTTCCTCAAGCGATTGAGTGAAATCACTGATGCCAACATCGCCGCCTCAGCTAATCTTACCGGCAGCGCTGAATTAGGCGGAGACTGGGAATTAGAAGTACAAACAGGCCCGATCAAAACAGCAGTAGCATTTAACCTCAACACCCTCAGTGCCTACAGCCACATACTGGCCACCGCCAACCCCGACAACAAAACTATTCCCGTCAACTCCCCGGCAGTTAGCATCGACGTACTCGCCAACGACACAGGTAGCGGAAGACCGAAAGTTCAAAGCATCACTACTGCCCCCACCAACGGTACAGCGATTATTAACGACTGGATTTATGTTGGTGGCACTTTCACCACCATCGGCGGCGTTACGCGCAACAGAATCGCTCGATTGAATAGCGATGGCACTGTAGATCCCACCTTCAACCCCAATGCGAATAGTGAGGTCGATGCGATCGCCCTAGACAGCAGTGGCAACCTCATAGTGGGCGGCGCTTTCACCAACATCGGTGGCAGTACCCGCAACTATATCGCCAAATTAAACCCCACCACAGGTGCCGCCGATCCCACCTTTAACCCGAATGCGAATAATCGGGTCTTTACGATCGCCCTAGACAGCAGCGGCAACCCCTATGTGGGCGGCTTATTCACCACCATCGGTGCCAGTACCCGCAACAGAATCGCCAAATTAGACCCCACCACGGGTGCCGCCGATGCCACCTTCAACCCCAATGCGAGTAATATTGTCAATGCGATCGCCCTAGACAGCAGTGGCAACCTCATAGTGGGCGGCTTTTTCAACAACATTGGTGGCAGTACCCGCAACAGAATCGCCAAATTAAACCCGACAACAGGTGCCGCCGATGCCACCTTCAACCCGAATGCGAATTTTACTGTCTTTGAGATCGTCTTTGACAGCAGTGGCAACCCCATAGTCGGTGGCGATTTCACCACCATCGGTGGCAGTACCCGCAACAGAATCGCCAAATTAGACCCCACCACGGGTGCCGCCGATGCCACCTTCAACCCCAATGCGAGTAATATTGTCAATGCGATCGCCCTAGACAGCAGTGGCAACCTCATAGTGGGCGGCTATTTCACCAACATCGGTGGCAGTACCCGCAACAATATCGCCAAATTAGACGCCACCACAGGTGTCGCCGATGCCACCTTCAACCCGAATGCGAGTTTTCAGGTCTTAGCGATCGCCCTAGACAGTAGTGGCAACCCCATAGTGGGCGGCCAATTCATCACCATCGGTGGCAGTACCCGCAACAGAATCGCCAAATTAAACCCTACCACAGGTGTCGCCGATGCCACCTTTAACCCCAATGCGAATGCTCTTGTCTCGTCGAATTCGATCGTGTTCGACCCCAAAAGAGACATCCTCTACACCCCCAACGCCAACTTCAACGGCGTAGACACCTTTCAATACACCGCCACCGACGGCATCGTCTCCACCCCCACCACCGTCACCGTTTTAGTCAACGACTCCCCCGCCCTCGATAATTCCGGCACACCCACCCTCAACGCCCAAAACCAAAACGACAGCGCCAGTACAGGCACATTAATCTCCACCATCATCGCCAACCTCGGCGGCACAAAAATCACCGATCCCAACGCCAGCGCATCCCAAGGCATCGCCATCACCGCATTAGACACCGCTAACGGCACTTGGCAATATACCACCAACAGTGGCACAACCTGGACAAACGCCCCAGCCGTTTCTGCCACCAACGCCTTACTATTAGCTAGTGATGCTAATACAAAACTCCGGTTTGTTCCCAATACAGGTTACAGCGGTACTGTCGCCAACGCCATTACCTTTGCCGCCTGGGATCGAATAGTTGGAACCAATGGCACTACCGCTAACTACACCACAGACCAAACCAATAACACCACATCCAGCGTTTTCAGCACAGCCACCGAAACCGCCAACATCACCATTAACCCCCCTCCTACCATTACCAGCGTCAGCGCCACCACAGCAGACGGGACTTACGGCATCGGCACAAACATCGACATCACCGTTCAATTCTCACAAATCGTCAACGTCACGGGTACGCCGCAACTAAGTTTAGCAGGTGCAACACCCGTCGCCAGTTATCTTTCAGGAACAGGTAGCAACACCTTGACATTCCGGTACGCAGTAGCAGCAGGCGATAACAGCGCTGACTTAGACTATCTTTCCACAACTGCCTTATCTTTAAGTGGCGGAACTATTAAGAATGCTGCCACTGCTGATGCCATTTTAACATTACCTGCACCCGCAGCCGCTAACTCTTTGGGTGCAAATAAAGCCATAGTAATAGATGGAATTGTGCCAACTGTCACCATAAATCAAGCAGCAGCACAAACCGACCCGACAGCAACGTTACCTATCAACTTTACCGTCACCTTTAGCGAAGCAGTCACAGGTTTCGATGCCAGTGATATCGACTTAACTACCAGTACAGCAACGGGAACATTAGCACCAACTATTACAGGTAGCGGTTCCGTTTACAACGTAGCAGTCAACGGCATGACAGGCAACGGCAACGTCATTGCCAGCATCAAAGCTAACGGCGTTACCGATACAGCAGGTAATAACAATACCGCTAGTACCAGTACAGACAATACCATTGTTTATAACAACACCTTCCCCATAGTTACATCCATCAACCGCCTCGCTACATCTCCCACTGCTGCGGCTACCGCCACCTACGAAATTAAATTCTCAGAAGATGTAACAGGCGTTGACGTTTCTGACTTTACTTTAGTACCAACTGTTGTAACTGGTGCAACTATTGGCAGTTTAACTGCTGTTGATGCTAAGACTTACCAATTGCAAGTTAACACAGGTACGGGCAGCGGTACAATAGGATTAAATTTAGTTGATGATGACAGCATAAAAAATAGCTTGGGAGTGGCATTAGGCGGTGCAACTGCTGGCAATGGTAACTTAACGGGACAAGTTTATGACATTGATAAAACTCCGCCAACTGGCAGTTTAAATGCTGTTGCTGATATTACGACAGCGGGAGGAACCAGTCAAACTTTGACTGTCACTTTCAGTGATAATAATGCTGTCGATGTTTCAAGTTTGGATAGTTCTGATGTTTTGATCAATTGGTCAGGCGGTGACATTCCTGCTACTTTTGTCAGTGTCGATACTAATAGTAATGGTACGCCTCGGACAGCGACTTATTCATTTACTCCTCCAGGCGCAAGTTGGGATGATACTGATAATGGAACTTACACTGTTAAGTTGCAAGCAAGTCAGGTTAAAGATAGTCTAGGCAATCTTGCTGTTGCAGCTAGTTTAGGAACTTTTAACGTTAATGTTGCGGCACCTGCACCCGCACCCGCACCCGCACCGGCCCCCGCACCCGCACCCGCACCCGCACCCGCACCTGCACCCGCACCTGCACCCGCGCCATCGGTAACACCAACGCCATCGGGAACACCAACTCCATCGGGAACACCAACTCCATCGGTAACACCAACTCCATCGGTAACACCAACTCCATCGGTAACACCAACTCCATCGGTAACACCAACTCCATCGGGAACACCAACTCCATCGGGAACACCAACTCCATCGGGAACACCAACTCCATCGGGAACACCAACTCCATCGGGAACAC
>NZ_JAUBPE010000009.1:0-84896 GCF_036700565.1 Microcoleus pseudofavosus SVA1_A4 | reverse complement strand
CCATCGGGAACACCAACTCCATCGGGAACACCAACTCCATCGGTAACACCATCGGTAACACCATCGGGAACACCAACTCCATCGGGAACACCAACTCCATCGGGAACACCAACTCCATCGGGAACTCCGACTCCATCGGGAACACCCACGCCATCGGGAACACCCACGCCATCGGGAACACCCGCGCCATCGGGAACACCGACTCCATCGGGAACACCGACACCATCGGGAACACCGACACCATCGGTAACACCCACGCCATCGGGAACACCAACTCCATCGGGAACCCCCACTCCATCGGGAACCCCCACTCCATCGGGAACGCCATCGGTAACGCCAACACCCACCAACTTCTTCGACTATGCCTCCTCTCCCAACAGCGTTACCCAAAACTTCAGCAACCTCACTCAACCCATCACTATCATTGGCAGTCCCTTTAACGACAACTTCACAGGTACGGGCAACCCAGACAATCTCAGCGGTGGCGGTGGTGATGACATCCTTGATGGTGGCGCTGGCAATGACATCCTAAATGGCGGAGTTGGCAACAACACCCTCACCGGAGGAGTTGGCAATGACACCTTCATCTTTAGTCCCGGAACTGGTACTTTCGGTGGACAAAACCAGATTTTAGACTTCACCCCTGGAGAAGATAAATTACAACTTGATGCTGCCTTCGGTTTCACCTCACCCGAACAAGTTCTCGCCGCATTACAATCTACCCCCTCCGGTTTAGTCTTAAATTTAGGGAATGGTCAAACCATCTCTATCAAAGCTAATTCTCTTTCACCAAGCGACATCATCCTCTTCGCTAATCCCACAGCAACACCGACTCCATCGGTAACGCCAACACCAACAACCAACAACATTCCCAACGATGACTGTATCTGCGATGACATTGCCTATCCCAACTTAAACCAACCTAACTCTGTTGAAAACACCATACTCGGTGTGTCGGCAATTCAAATAGGCGCTGCCCAAAACGATGAATTTCTCGGCAGCAACAGCGGCAATATATTAGATGCCAAATCTGGGAATGATAACTTATACGGCGGTGAGAGTCGCGACATATTCAACGGCAACAAAGGCAATGACTTTATCAGCGGTGGCAAAGGTGACGACATCCTCTATGGAGATGAAGGAAACGACATCATTCTTGGCGACTTTGGCAGCGATTTAATCTTTGGAGGCAAAGGCAATGACTCCCTAAATGGCCGCGAAGGTGATGACATCATTCTTGGTGATAAAGATAATGACTTCATCGATGGTGGCAAGGATAATGACACCTTATTTGGAGGCAAAGGTGACGACATCATGCTTGGTAGTCAAGGTGATGACTACCTGTTTGGACAGTTAGGTTCGGATACCATCTGCGGTGGCGAAGGTAATGACTTAATCGGCGGTAACGAACAAGCAGATATTCTGGCAGGGTGTGAAGGAAATGATACTCTTTATGGAGGCGAAGATAACGATACTCTCACTGGTTGTCAAGGTGACGATATTCTTTACGGAGATTTGGGCAATGATAGTTTGATTGGCGGTAGCGGCAACGATATTTTTGTCTTAAAAGCCGATCGAGGATTTGACACGATCGCTGATTTTACCCTCGGTCAAGATTCGATCGCACTAACCGGAGGTTTGAGTTTTAATCAGTTAGCGATAACTCAAAATAATCAGGGAACTCTCATCAAAAATGCCTTGACAGGAGAGGAGTTAGGTGTTATTGCTGGGGTGAGTGCTTCTTTGATAACATCTGCTAATTTCATGCTGGTTTAGGGAAGGAATGAAAGCACGATCGCCCTTAAGTACAAAAGGGCGATCGCACTCTATAGCTACTCAAACAGGTTTATTCAGGGATTTTCCCTAACCTTTCCCTCAATCCATCAGCCGATAACTGCGACAGTTGTTCTACCAACAATGTCAATTCTGCCACAGGCAATGCTAGTAAATTGGTAATGGCTGTAGGCAGAATATCACCCAATTCATTTTGGCGCATTCTCAAGACATTCTCTGCCAATAATCTTACAGCTTGTTCCCGCCCTTCTTCATCAACTGTTAGCATCGATATTGCCAGCAACAACACCGTAAATTCCGCAGCAGGAAACTTGGATATTGGAGATAAAAACACTGTCATTCTCTGGCTTAATTCTCCAAATCTAACTCGCAGAAAATTTTCTAAGATTAAGCGCTGCTGTTCTTGTCTGCCTCGTTCGAGTCCTTGTTCTAGTCCTCGTTCTAGTCCTCGTTCTAGTCCTCGTTCTAGTCCTCGTTCTAGTCCTTCTTCTCTCGCTTGTTTCTGTGCTGCTTGTATTTGTTGTTGAAAAAGTGGTGCGTGAGGCGTAGCCATCGCGTAGCGAATCGCCATAATTAACTCCCGCTCTTCTGGCTCAGGTTCCTGTTGGGTTTCGACTACTAAATGTGACTGTAGACGATACAATAATTCTAGCGCAATAATCCGCAACGGATCGTCCGTTGCTAAAGCACTCAATTGCCCGATCGCCCTTTGCTGTACTTTCCCTTTCCCCAAAATCCTCAACCACAGGGTTTCTGGGATTTCTGGCAACTGGTGAATCGCCACAATTGCTGCTCGCCAGTGCTCCGGGAAAAAATAGATTCCCTCGATCCAATTCTCAGGGTTTGGTATCCCACCAAAACCCTCCACCAGCGCTTTCGATGCTGTGGGTGTCAAAATCCACATTCGGGGCAACCGATCCTCATCATAGCGAGTATTTTCTCTTCTCGCCTGCCGCTCCAATTCACCTCGCAAATCCCATAACTTACTCATGCAGCTCAAGACTTCGCTGACAGTTATCGGATTGCGAAACGGTTCAAAAATTGCAGTTGTGTCAGCCATTTTTCCCAACAATCCCAGGCTTGAGGAGTATTCGGGAATTGCGGTACCTGGAGTGAAATAAACATCGATTTCTCGGACTTCCGAAGTCACATCGCGACCGATCTTAACTGTTCCGAGCGGTGAAAGCAGTTCTTCTAGGTATTCTTTAGCAAAGCGATCGTGAATGAATCGCGTCATAGGAATTAGGATGATTTTTTATCAGTTAATCCTAGCATAATGTGCGCGACATAAGAAAAGGACGATCGCCCGATCGATCGAAAAGGGCGATCGCCACAAATACTCCGGGCTAATATTCCCTTACACTGTCTTAGCCCACTCGATCCAAGTTTCCATCGGGCGGAAACCGACTGATTTGTAAAGCTTTGTCGCCCCCGTCAAACTGTCAGCATCGACACTGAGTTTAGCTGTATTTGCACCCGCCGCTTTTAAGGAGTGCAAACCCGCCAGCAGCATCGCTTTTCCTAAACCCATTTTCCGAAAGTCGCGCCGCGTACCCAACAATTCAATCCAACCGTCTTTTGTGCCGCTGCGGGCGTTTTTTTGGGGTTTGATTTGACAGTCGCAGAAAGCTGCAAATTTGCGATCGCCCGAAACAGCAATCAAGTCTAATTCCGGCTGATAATTCGGATCTTGCATCCAGTAGCGCACGGTTTCCGCAGTTAAATCGTGGTGATTCCAGTGATCGATAAATGACTGGTTGAACATCTCTACCCAGGGTTGGATGTCTTGTTCTCCCGATACGTGGGTTAGTGCAAAATCTGCGGGAAATTCGGGTGTTGGTATTGGTTCAGCGAGGGATCGGGCCATTGTCCAAAAATAGCGATCGACCTCAAAGCCCTGTTTCTCTAACAGCCGCATCTCATCTGTTTTATCCTCCCGGCTGTAGGTACGCAATTTCGCGGGCAAATTCCGTTCTTTTGCGACTTCGCGCAGCCGCTTTTCGCCCCACTTAATTATCTCTTTTTCTAAACCTTTGCTACGCAGATTTGGATGCACGTAAAACCACAGACAAGCGTCTATTTCATCCTGAGAATCGGGCATATCTAGGAGTGACAAACCGATGAGTTTGTAATTACCATCTTCCCACAACTGCACGTCGCGGGCTTTGTCGAGTTTGGGTGCATCAAGTATTAGCTTGAGTTCAGTTGCTGATACTTCTTCGCCGAGGCGATCGACTGCTTCGCAAGCATCGATTAAATTGGCGATCGCGCACCAGTCAGTTTGACCCTTGTAGGAGCGTGTTGTTAAGATATTCATAGAAAACTTGCAATCCGTAATTTCGGACTGTTCCTCTTAATTGGTATTGGCAAACAAGTACAGTGAATTTCTGGCAAAAATCCGATTTTTTGATTGTTAACCGCTTCGGAATGCGGATAAACGCGGATGTAATGCAGATTTATTGTGGTGTCGATAAAACTCAGAAACCTGTTTATATCACCCAGGCTTTCAGGTTTTATCTAATTAGGCAATCATAAAAATTGGTTTGCCCTTCCGGGCTAGTTTTATATGTGAGTTTATGGCTGGATGTCGATGAGTCGCGCTCTTTTTCGTTACCAAGCTTGGTGCTTAAGTAACTATTGTTTGAATAAAGTTTCTACAGCTAAGTAAAGAAGTTGTCACCCCCACCGGGTAGTTGATTTTTACTTTTGCTCTCTTTTACACTAAATCCTTTTTCAGGGATTTTTGCCTCCTCCTGTTAACTCGCCCGATCGGGGGAGGGGAGAAGTTGAACTTATTTAAAAGTTACCTATTTCAACTATAACCTGAGCCGTTTTTTTTGGCAAGTTTGAAATTGAGGGAATCTTGCTAGTATTAACGAGGCTGCCATTTGAGGGCAGGTGCGATCGTGCTTTCAACCAGCCGTAACTGTAATTTTTATAACGTTTTTCCCGGAGTTGGGGATTTAATTTTATCCAAACGTTAAACTAACATTAAACTGTTTTTTCAGATTTATATGAGGTAAATATGCTCGACAACCTCGATTTAGATATTTCCCTGGACAAAGAAACCTACGATGCCAAGATCGAAATTTTAATGCAGCAGTTGCGATCGCTCCAACAAACTTGCTGGGAAAAAAAACTGCCCGCAATCATCGTACTCGAAGGCTGGGCAGCCGCCGGCAAAGGCGCCCTCGTCAAAAAAATGGTGGGGTACATGGACCCGCGGGGGTTTGCGGTACACCCGATTTGGCCGCAGTCAGATGCAGAAATGGGCTATCCTTTCCTGTGGCGGTTTTGGCAGAAAATCCCCGCCCGCGGCAAAATTGGTTTTTTCTACCACAGTTGGTACACTCATATTCTAGAAGACCGGTTGTTCGATCGACTCTCCGACGCCCAAGTACCCACAGCCATCAGGCAAATCAATGCTTTCGAGCGGCAGATGGTAGATGACGGCGCGGCAATTGCCAAATTTTGGATTCACCTCAGCAAAAAAGAACTCAAACACCGCCTCAAAAAACTAGAAGACGACAGCTTACAAGCTTGGCGAGTGCGGCCCGAAGATTGGAAACAAGCCAAAAAATACCAAGAATACACAACTTTAGCCGAAGAAATGGTAGCCCAAACTGGCACGGGCCCCGCACCTTGGACGCTAGTAGAAGGCGATTGTCAGCGGTGGGCGAGAGTCAAAGTTTTAACGCAAATGGCAGCGACAATTACAGAAGCCTTAGACAGACTGCCGATGCAATCTGCACCCGTGAAAGTGCCACCTCAAGAAAGGTTGCAACCTACCGAACCCGACTTGCTGGCCCAAGTAGATTTAACTCAATCGCTGTCGCCCGACGAATACAAACAGCAACTTCGCGAGGAACAAACCCGTTTTGGCAAACTGCAACAAAGCATTTACGAAGAAGAAATCCCCGTGTTAGTGATGTTTGAAGGTTGGGACGCCGCCGGTAAAGGAGGAGCGATCAAACGCTTGACGGACGTATTAGACCCCCGCAGTTACACCGTTAATGCCTTTGGGGCCCCGACAGAGGAAGAAAAAGCCCACCCATACCTCTGGCGGTTCTGGCAGCGGCTGCCAACGGCTGGTAAAATCAGCATTTGCGATCGCAGTTGGTATGGTAGAGTGCTGGTCGAGCGAGTCGAAGGATTTGCCGCCGAACCCGAATGGCGCCGAGCTTATCAGGAAATCAACGAATTTGAGGAGCAACTCACCAGTTTCGGTTGCGTCTTAGTTAAATTCTGGCTGCACATCAGTCCTGACGAGCAACTAAAGCGGTTTACAGAGCGGCAAAACAATCCATTTAAACAATACAAACTCACCGAGGAAGATTGGCGAAATCGGGAAAAGTGGAATTATTATGAAGTGGCGGTGAATCAAATGATTCAGCGCACCAGCACGCCGCGTGCTCCCTGGACGCTAATTGCGGCCGATAACAAGTATTATGCTCGTGTTAAAGTAATTCAAACGGTAACGCAGGCAATTCGGAATCAACTGAAGCGCCGATAAATTGGGATTGGTGAATGGGTAACAGGTAATGGGGACAAAAGTAGGCAGAACAAAGCAGGCTTGAATTGTCAATTCCACCTGCGGTGTACTCGATCCATTACCAATTACCAATCAACCATTACCAGTTATCAATTACCAATTAACTGTCAGCAATCTGTGACTGGAAGTAGCGGGTTTCACCCTGCAACCAATGGTTGATAGCTGGCCGGAATCGAGCATCAGGATAAATGCGATCGGACTGCGTTATTGGCGAAAGTTAAAAACCCACCGATGCCCGTATTTCCTCCCGCAGCTAAATTCGCGCTCGTTTCCAAACTTCTGTACTAATTTATGAAGACACAGAATATTGCAAGATGCCAGAACTGTTAGCTCGCATTCTATTTCTATTCCTCCTGTTCTCACTGCTCAAATCGTGGTGGGATCAATCAGGAGGCAAAGACAATCCGTTATTAGACCGGCTGCGCGTTTTGCTGCTGATCAGCCTTTTGTTCCTGGCTTTTTTTGCGCCAGACACACCAGTCGGAGCAGCGATTTTCGGCATAATAGCCTTCTTCTTTACGCCGTTAGGTTTTTCGATCACGCTGCTGGTGATTGCATCGGCGCTGATCACGAACGGGGGCATCCGCAACCCGGCGCCGAGAATGATCCTGGCAGCGCTGTTAGTTTTGATCCTTTCGAGTATGCCAGTTGTAGCTTACTGGTTCGCCGACCAAGCAGAACGGGACGCTGCGGCGGCCTCCCGCACAGTTTGCTGCGACGAAACAGCCGCGGCGATCGTCCTGCTGGGCAAGGGAACTACTAGGCCTCATATAGCTAACCGAGTCGCCATTCAACTGACAGATACAGGCAATCGCCTGCCCTATGCTGCCGTTTTGTACAGCAAAAAAGTGGCACCTATGGTCATCGTTACCGCTGGCCCGAGGCCCGAGTTGGAGGGTTATGTTGGCGAAGCTAAGGATATCGAGACTTTGCTTGCGAACAACATGGGCGTGCCCCGCAGCAGTATTGTTCTCGACGATAACGGCAGCAACATACGCACCAGTGCTGAAGAAGTCAGAAAGATACTCGACGGCCGCGGTGTCGGGCGCAAAGTAATTCTGGTAACATCTGCGATTCAGATGCGCCGTGCCAGCCTAGCATTTGCGAATATGGGAATTCAGGTGATTCCTAGAGCTACCGACTTCTACACTTATCAACCCACATCAGGAGGGAAATCCAGACTCCGCTTAGACGCGGGAGATTTTTTGCCTCGTGCAGAAGCTTTGGTAACTACGACGCGAGTATTCGAGGAATATTTCGGGTCTTTTTATTACTATTTGCGCGGCTGGCAGTCTCCCAGGGCCTAAAGCGGCGAGTTGTTGGTGTTTTTCTTAGGCAACAGCGACTGCTCCCCAGATTGGTTTAACATCTGATGAGAATCAGACCTTTGTGGGGAGTTGTATTTTCTCATTCCGGCGGGGTCGCCGACAATCAAGTTTGCCATGAAAGCAAACAATACCCAAAAGATAACTGGCTCCCACTCGGATTTTTTGGGGGCCGGCGCCTCTTTAGCTTTGACGGACTCGACGTTGATTTTGATGTCTAGTTTGCCTTCAATTTCTTTGCCTTTTAGAACTCCGTCGCTGCACACACCCTTAAAAGTCAGCGGAGCTGGTTTTGGTGCTTCTGCTTTTGGTGCTTCTGCTTTTGGTGCTTCTGGCATTTTTTTATCCTGATTTTGGTAGATTCGGTTGGATGGTAAATTCTCAGAGGTTCGGGGGGTATCCGGAAAGGATTGCGAATTTCTCCCTTGAGAGTTAAGTTAGAGAAGCACCCTGCCCTGACAACGGGGCAGGGAAATCACCATCGGTCGCCCTTTTGAGCTAGTGCTGGTTGTTGATCGGGAAACAACTTTGCCTGGAAGCTGCTACTTATTTATCTGGGCAAATAGCAGGTTTTTATGCAAAGTAATTTTCTTGGTCAGATTTATTTTAAAATCGGGCATGGAAAAGTTTGTGATCTCGATCGGGCGATCCTCTTCGAGGGCTTCGCTAACGCACTTTATTTTAGATTAAACCAATAAGTTATCTAATTTGACAATATCCACCAGCAAACTATCTTCCCTGCAACCAGAACAACTGGCCGCATGGGCAACAGAGGCAATTAATCGCAGTAAATCCGGTCAAATTCCCGCGTACATACCTCTCCTTGCACAAGCAGACAGACAAAGGTTTGCCGTGCAAATTCGGGCAATTGAGGGTCAAATTTTGAGCTGGGGCAGCACTGCTCAAACATTCCCGCTGATGAGTGCAGTCAAGCCCTTTGTGCTGCTTTATTTGTTGTGCGAATTGGGCGAAAAAATGGTATTTGACTGCGTTGGCTGGGAGCCTTCGGAACTGCCTTTCAATTCCTTAACTCAACTCGAAATAGACCAAGGAAAGCCGAGAAACCCGATGATTAATAGCGGCGCGATCGCCCTAGCGTCTTTGATTCCCGGTCAAAATGCTGCGGCGCGCTGTGAAAATTTGCGAACTTGGCTGAATCAACAGGCAAACAGTCAGTTATTTGTTGACGAGTTAATGCTCGATTCAGTGAAGGAAAACCCGAATCAAAATAATTGGAATCTTGCCTTAAAAATCGTAGAATCGGGTTATATTCAAAATGCGGAAATTGCTTTAGAAACTTACAATCGCGTCTGCTGTTTGTCGGGAACTGTGGAGGATTTAGCTAAGCTGGGGATGGTTTTGGTAAATAGTGGCGATCGAGCAATGGGGGAAAACTGCCGCACTGTCAAAGCACTGATGGCAACTTGCGGTTTGTATGAAGCATCGGGCCGCTTTGCGCTGCGGGTGGGACTGCCGGCTAAGTCGGGAGTTAGCGGGGCAATGCTCTCGGTAATTCCGGGTCAAGGTGCGATCGGCTTTTACAGTCCGCCCTTGGACAAAGAGGGAAATTCTGTCGGCGGCTTGTTTCTATTGGAACAAATAGCTAAAACTCTGCGGCTGAGCGTATTTGATTAGATTGGTCAGTAGTCAGTAGTCATTAGTCATTAGGAATGGGGAATTGGGAATTGGCAATGTCTAATGGAAATTGGGAATGTCTAATGGGGAATTGGAAAAAAGGTAATTTTCTCTACTGACAACTGACAACTGACAACTGACAACTGACAACTGACAACTGACAACTGACAACTGACAACTGACTAATGCTTTTCGCCCAAAATAGCATAAACAACAGTCTGTTCTTTTTTGCCGCGCAATTGAATCGATCCTACTTTTTGACCTTCGTAGCGATCGCGCACATAAGCAAAAGTTCTCCCCGTCACCAACAAATTAAAAGGACTGTCAGAAACAATTTCCTTATTCATCGCCTCCAATCTAGCAGCAACGTTGACAGCATCGCCGATCACAGAATAATTCAAACGCCGGGAACCGCCGACGCTGCCAGCAACTAACTGTCCGGTATGCAAACCGATGCCAAACTTAATTAAAGGTTTGCGTTCGCTTCTAAGCTGCTGGTTAAGTTGGTGCAGCCGTTCGTGCATCGCAATGCAAGCCGCAACTGCATTCAAAGCATCTTGTTGAATTTCTGCATATTCGCTATGGCAAAAAGGCACCCCAAAAACTGCCATAATTGCATCACCGATGTATTTATCTACAACGCCACCGTGATCCATAATACAGTTGGTCATCGCTTCCAAATAATTGTTCAACCAGGTGAGCAAATCCCGCGGCCGCATTTTTTCCGAAATAGAAGTAAAACTGCGAATATCCATAAAAAGCACAGTTGCTGTAAGTTCTTGAGGTTCGAGTTCTCCCTGTTCAAATATCTCAGCTTTGCGTTTCCAAATAAGCTGAGCTGTTTCGGGAGCGACGTGCTTTTCAAATAACCTCATCAACTGCTGCTTTTCGTGCTGTTCCCGCAGTTGCAAAGCAGTGCCGGATAAAATGAGGGTGCCGATGGGTCCGGCAATGGGAATCCACCAAAAATAGAAGCCAAATAACAAAGCAGCAGCCACAATCCAAACAACAGGCAAACCGAGAGCGATCGCAATTCTTTCTTTAACACCTCGCTTGGACAGAACCCAAGAAGTAAGCGGGCCAATCCCCAACAATAACAAAATTTCTAGCAGTGCCGGCAGCCGCAGCAGCAAGCGGTGATTCAGAATATTGTCAACCAACGCTGCATATAAATAAACCCCAGCCGTAGTCTTGTTGAGAGGTGAAGAGATCGGGTCGAAACCGCTAGCAACTATCCCCACTAAAACTAACTTATCGGTCAGATCATCTGCGGGAATTCTACCTTCTACGACATCAACAAAAGCATAGGTAGGTAGATTTTCTGTTTTCCCCGGCCAGTTAACCCAGACTTTTTTCTCCTGCTTATTTTTGGACTGTGGGAGCCATACTGGATCTTGGGGATTAGCAGCATTGTACCTGTGAGTCATTGCTAAACCGAAATTAGGAATCCCGTTGAGAAAGATTTTTGACTTGCGGCTAATACCGTCACTATCGGCTTCCTGGCTGATGTGCCCGACACCTGCGGCGGCTGCTTTTAAAGATGCTACTGGTTCTTCTTTAATGGTTCTAGGGAGTACAACTTTGCCGTTGGCGGCGATCGCAGCGGCTAAAATATCATCTTTCGGACTTGGATCGAGGAAAAGAATGTCAAAACCAACTGCTGTGGGGGGAGATTTTTTCAGCGCTTCTAGCAGTTGGGCGTAGCGGTTGCGAGGCCAAGGAAATTTACCGTATTCCTGCAAGCTTTGCGGTTCGATCGCAATTACCGCAATTCTAGAATCCCATCCGGGATTTGGTAATATACCCGATTCGCGAATTTCAAATAGCGTTTGGTATCCCAAATATTCTAGCGGCTTCCACATTCCCAATTGCAGCATGGCTACAGAAATAATACCTACTACAGCCCCTGTCATCCAGGGAGGATTTGTGGTTATATATTGGCGGATGCTGAGAAGTTGATTTTGTTTGAGATGCTCAATCCATTCTTTGAACTTCATGTAATTAATTTGACGCAATAATTGACATTCGAGTCCGACCTTAGAGAAAAGTGCGAGTCATTCGATTTTAGATTTTAGATTTTAGATTTTAGATTTTGGATTTTGGATTGATCCCACGGATAAATTCGGGGGCTTGAGGATTTTAGATTTTAGATTTTGGATTGATTCCACGGATAAATCACGTGGCGGGTACCATCAAAAAATTTTTGGTCATGAAGTTTTACAATACCGTAAGGGCGCAAAGTTTCTTTATTTTGACGAATCTCTTGGGCATCTAAATTGTTTTTTGGGCGAGCAGGACCTCCCACAAGAATTGCATCAAACTTGACTGTAAGATTTAGATGCGCCTGAGCTTACGGAGTTTCACCGCGAAATGCTTCGCCCTACAGGAAATAATCAACTCAAATAAGACTTGCGATCTAACTCACGTCCTCAGAGACTGCCCGCGTACATTACTCGTAGATAGGTTGTTTAGCGAACTGCGAGTTCGTAATGCAGTTCTCTGACGGACGCGCCTCGCACTACGATTTTGAGGCGGCGGCTTGGAGGTAAAATCCCTTGGATTTTGAAGTTGCCATTTCGATCGATCTTAATCGCTTCGTTGTTGACATAAACTGTGTCGATCGGGTTAATTTGACCGCTGAGGCGATAGATATCGCCGCTGAGTCTCAACAAACTGCGGACTTTGAGTTGAGCTAGGCGAGGGCTTGCTGAGGGCGCCACGGGCGGGGTTTGAGAGAAAATTGTCGTGGCGTTGCCGCCGTTGACAACTAGTTCCGAGTCGGTGCTGCCGGATACTGCGACTGCACCTTCAATAGTTTCGACTGCGGTTTTGCCGTTGCCGACGCTGACGCCGAAGGATGTGCCGCGGACTCCGGCAACGCCTTCTGGGGTTTCAACCCTGACTGGGGCGGTTCTGGGAGAACTTTTTTGTTGGGCAATTTGACTGGATTTGCCGAGCCCGCTGAAGGTATTTAGGGCGGCTATTTGGTGCGGCGGGATAATTGTTGAGGTGTTGGCTGCGGGAGTTGTCGCAGCATTTCTGCCGATCGACAATCTGACTCGCCCCCTGCTGACAAAAATGGCTGTGTCTTTTTCGCCGCCTGCGCCTGAGAGACTGGATATTCTGACTGCGGTTTTTTCGGCAACTTCGACGATGCCGGTGTTGTTGTCGATCGCTAAACGGGCTGTGGAATCGGGGCCGGTGATGATTTCGTCTCCGGGGGCGACCAGCCGATCGCCCACGACGGCCGGCCGCCCTTTAAACGTCACAGTACCGCGAATTTCTTGGATTGCGATCGATCGCCCGGCGGCTGTTCCCTGAGCCTTTATTGTCTCTGCTGGGGATGAATTCGCCGCCACTGTTGCCGGATTTTTTGGAGACTGTGACTCTGTTGCGAATGCTGGCGATCGATCGACCGAGACAATTTTAGTAGTGTTCGACGGCTGTTTGGGGGATGGAGAGAGCGGACTGGCGATCGTCCCACGACCGAGCGGCAGACAGGCGAACACAGCTAACGATAAACTTAGGAGCGGAATTTGGGTCGATCGCCAGCACGTAAAAATTTTATTCATTATTTCAATTTTGTGATCTTGAAGTTCCTTGACTTCATTTGCTCTCTTGGGCACCCTAAATCCGGCAAGCGTTCCACTTTTTATGCCGTAAGACAACAGCAAAAATAGACTTTCTCAACCTGAAATTTTAGCATTAAATCTTTTTTTTATTTTCAGATTTTAGTAAACTGTTACAAGATGGCAGTTTACTAAAATCTGACCTTCGGGAAATTTGGCCAGCCCGAGTCAAAGTCCTTTGCAGTATGGATTTTAGCAGAGGTCAACTTTAGAGATCGCAGATTTATATATAGCAAACATAAAATTAATTACTGCTTCTGAATGCTTTTTGGCTTCTGCCGGAAGGATGACTAATTTGGGATAAATTCTGTAGTTGTGACAATTAATAAAAAGATTATTTTTGCGAAGCGATAAAAAATAATTATCTTCGCGGTGCGCGAGAGTCTGGGAGTTGAGCTTGCCGCTGTGGAACCTGATGAGGCAAACCCAAGCGAATCAAGGTACACGATCGACCAACTCCGACTAGAATAACGTTTTTTAGGAAAAGTTGGTGGAAATTTCGAGGGAAAATCATAGGGAGCGATCGCCTGCTGGCGTTGCTGTTCCGAAGTAGACGGCAAACTGTAAAATAAACAGTTGTATATAGGTTATATAGAGCAGGAGAACAATTTCCGTGGCAATAGAAGTAGGTCAGAGAGTTAAGGTGCGCCGTCTCAGAGATCGGATACCTCCAAATATAGTGGGCAAGATAAAGGAGAATCCAGTAGGTACTGTTGACGGATTCAGAATGGTTGACGGTAGCGGAGTAGGCGTGGTTGTCAAGTTTGACGGTTTTGCGACTTGGTTCTTTGAAGATGAGCTAGAACCCGTTTAGCAGAAGGCAGTTGTCAGTGGGCAGTGGGCAGTCGGTAGTGGTTCTTTCTGATTCCTGATGTGTGAGTTGTTAGCTGCTACCAATAACAACTGACAACTGACAACTGACAACTGACAACTGACAACTGACAACTGACAACTGACAACTGACAACTGACAACTGCCCCCACTCCCCCACTCTGGCTGAAGGTTGCGCTTAAATGTTAAAGAGTAAGCTTTGGCAGTGAGAACAGAAAATGGCTTTGATTTTGACATTTTTGGGCAAAGGCGGCACTGGCCGCAGCACGATCGCGATCGCAACAGCTAAAAAATATGCGGCCGCCGGCAAGCGAGTTTTGCTGCTAGGGCAAGATCCGGGGCCGGGATTGGGCATCCTGCTGGGAACTGGGCTAACTTCCACCCCGCAAGAAATCGCCCCCAATTTCAAAGCAGTACAGGTGCAAAGCGCGCCGCTGCTGGAACGCAGGTGGGACGAAATTAAAAAGTTGGAAGCTCAATATGTCCGCACGCCCTTTTTTAAGGAAGTTTACGGCCAAGAATTAGGAGTTTTGCCGGGAATGGACAGCGCCCTGGCTTTGAACGAACTTCGGGAATGCGACGACAGCAAACAATATGATGTCATTGTTTACGACGGCAGCGGCGGGATGGATACGCTGCGGATGCTGGGAATGCCGGAAATTCTGAGTTGGTACATCCGCAGGTTCCGCCAAGCTTTGGTAGATTCGGATTTGGGTAAAGCGCTGTCGCCTTTTATTCAACCGGTTGTCAGTACGGTGTTGACTGTGGATTTGTCGGGAGATAATGCTTTTCAATCTACTAAGCAAGTCGATAATCTGTTGGATAAGGGTAAGGAAGCGCTGGCTGATCCGAACCGCACGGCGGCTTTTTTGGTGACGACTGCGGATGCAAGCGCGATCGCCACGGCCCGCTATCTTTGGGGAAGTTCTCAACAAGTTGGTTTGACTGTTGGCGGTGTAATTGTCAATCAAGCAGCGGTTACAGAAACGATTGCTGCGAGTTTTGAACCTTTGGCGGCGGTTTCGGTACCGGCGCACAGCGATAATAATTGGCAGCCGCTAATCGATGCTTTGCCAGATTTTGGTGAGGCGACAAAAGCTCCTAAGCCGATCGACATAAACATTGCACAGCGTCAAGTTAGTTTGTTTTTGCCTGGGTTTGACAAGAAAGAAATTAAATTGATTCAATCGGGGCCGGAAGTGACGATCGAAGCAGGCGATCAGCGGCGCAATATTTTGCTGCCTCCGGCGCTAACTGGGAAATCTGTTACTGGTGCTAAGTTCCTGAATGGTTACTTGATTATTTCTTTTTAGGGTAAGGAAGAAGATCGTTTCTCGTAAAGACTAAAGTCCTTAGTTTCCCGAAAATTATGTGGGTAGGGAGACGGCAATGCCGTATCCTCCGCGGCCAAAGTCAGGACACGGCAGTGCCGTTTCCCTACAATTAATCGAGGGTAGGGATACGGCATTGCCCTGTCCTCCGTTGCTTATGCTACAATCTCCAACAACACCTCACCCACCCAGCCAATGCTCGGACAAATTTGGCAAAGCATCCTCAATCTGTGGCGACAAATTCAGCGACATTTCCGCAAAGGAGCACCCCCACCGCCAAAGCCAACTCCGATTCGCACTTTTGGGGAATACGAACAGAAATTTTTGCAACTGTTAGAGGGTGTTGAACAAGGCTGGAGTCGGGGCGATATTAAAGGCTTTTTAATCGGCTGCAACATCAAAGATGCTGAGTGGGAAAACTGGCTGCAAGAATTTGGAGACTGGTTGCTGGTATCGCCGGAAACGAATTTAGAATTGGGTGAGCGAATGGTGCGGCTGGGTGCGGCAAATTGCGGGAAAATCAGTGAGGTTGCTGGCAATATCGGCAGGCAATTGTTAACTGGGGAGAGTTTAAACCCGACTCCAACAGATGATTCATCTGTTGGAAATGAAAATATTATTACTCGATTGTTGGTAAGGGAAAGACAGAAATGAGTCAAGAGGTAGAAGCATTATTTAACCAAGGAGTTGATCGCTATGAATTGGGATATTTAGAAAGCGCACTTGATTGCTATGACAAAGTTATAGAAATTAAGCCTGACTTCCACGAAGCTTGGATTAATCGCAGCAAGGTGCTAGATAGATTAGGTCGTTATCAAGAAGCAACAACCAATTATTACACAGCAATAGCACTTCAATCTGGCAACAAGAAGGTTTTGCTTGATCATTGGTATAATCTAGGGTGTGAATTAGTAAATTTAGGGCAGCATGAAGAGGCGATCGCAGCCTTCGAGAAAGTTTTAGAAATTGACCCCAAATTCCCTGATGCCTGGAACGGTCTGGGCACTAGCCTAAATTGTTTGGGCCGCTATAAAGAGGGGATCACAGCCTTCGAGAAAGCCTTAGAAATTCACCCCAAATTCCACAAAGCCTGGAATGGACTGGGCAATAGCCTAGGAGGGTTGGGCGACTACAACGAGGCGATCGCAGTCTTAGGGAAAGTCTTAGAAATTGAACCCAAATCCCACATTGTCTGGAACGGGCTGGGCAATGCCCTAAATGGTTTGGACCGCTACTCTTGGGCGATCGCAGCCTTCGAGAAAGCCTTAGAAATTCACCCCAAATGCCACCAGGCCTGGAACGGGCTAGGCACTACCCTAAATGATTGGGGCCGCAACAATGAGGCGATCGCACCCTTCGATAAAGCCTTAGAAATTCACCCCAAATACCACACTGCCTGGAACGGGCGGGGCATTGCCCTAAAAAATTTGGGCCGCAACAATGAGGCGATCGCAGCCTTCGATAAAGCCTTAGAAATTACAAGCGATCAATACGGCCCAGCTTGGTTCAATCGAGGTTGGGCATTTTTACTCTCAGGGCGCTACACTGAAGCCATTCAAAACTGGGGTGAAGGCTTACAGAAATATCAGCCCAGTAACCACGACTATCGGCTCGTTTGCGGCAAATTGCACCAGCAAAAAGGCCGGGTACACTACGAACACGGCAAAGAAATAGCCACTTATTTTGAATCTTTCCACAAAGCCAAAGCCAGCTACGAACAAGCCCGCGAATTCTTGAAATCACCCCTGATCCCAGAAACTTATTTAGAAGTATTGCAAGACTTAATTACCGTCTGTCGCAGCTTGGGAGATCCCAAAGCCAGCGAGTACCTTAACGAAGCTACTATCCTGCTAGAACAATTAATTTTAGACGATGAAACTCACCCCGAAATAAAACTGCGACTCAAGCGCAAATTTGCCGGACTTTACCAGTTAGAAGTCGATACCCTCGTCGAGTCTGGCCACAATGTAAAAGCACTGGAAAAAGCCGAAGCCAGGAAAAACTTTTGCCTGCAATGGATGCGCGCAGGTTGGCAAAACCGCACCGCCAGCCCAACTTATCCCCAAATCCAAGAATTACTAGCAAACAACACCGAAACGGCGATTATTTACTGGCATCTCAGCCCAGTTTCCCTGACTGCTTTTATCATTACCCCAGACAAGTTTGAAGTTATTTCCACACCTCTGTGCGACTTATTCCCAAAGGACAACAGTCAGAGTTTAGAAAAATGGCTGAAAAACTGGAAAACCAACTATCAAAATTACGGTAAAACTACCAGCAAACAGCAAAGCAAAGAATCCCATTTCTGGCGCGAGTCAATGACAGCGCAATTGCAACAACTCGCTGACATCCTCAAAATTCCCGAAATTTGTACCCACCTCACCAATATCCAACACTTAATCTTAATTCCCCACCGCGACTTGCACCTGCTGCCACTGCACTTTTTATTCTCCGATAATCTTTTCACTATCACTTATCTGCCCAGCATCCAAGTTGGGATAGACAGACTAGACAGAAAATCCTCACCTTCAATGTCTCTGCTGTTGGTAGAAAGCCCCGATCGATTATTTTTTGCGGAAATAGAAGCGCCCGCGATCGCGAATTTTCACCTTAACTGCAATACCATCCCCAGTTCACAAGCTACCACAGACAATCTTAAAGAAGCTTTGCAACAAGCTGCTGACATATTCCATTTTACAGGTCACGCCTACCACAACACAAAACAGCCGTCCCAGTCAGCGCTAATCCTGAAAAACAAACAGCCCCTAACTTCACAAGAAATCGCCAAATTCGATTTAAAAAGCTATTATCTAGTCTGCCTTTCCGCTTGCGAAACTGGCATAACAGGAAAAGAAGAACTGATAGATGAATTTGTCGGTTTAGCCAGCAGCTTTTTAGCTGCGGGTGCTGTTTACGCCCTCAGCACTCTCTGGATAGTTGATGAGATATCTAGCGCTTTAATGATGATTCGATTCTATCAAATTCTCAACGAACAGCGTTGCCAAAATAAGTTGCATCCGGCACTAGCCCTCAAAGAAGCGCAAAAATGGCTCCGAACTATTACTTACAGCGAACTATCCAACTGGTATCTGGAATTGTCTGAAATAACGAAAGACAATTCCCGTTGTAGTCAAGATTTGAGAGACGAAGCTAACCTCATCCGCAGAGATTGTGCTAAAATTGAATCTGACAAACCTCCTTATGCCGATCTCTACCACTGGGCAGGTTTCACAATTACTGGTAAAGTTAATCCCTAACTTCCCAACCATCGACTATTATGAAAGCAACAGATATTATTCGGCTACAAGCCATCGGGGCTACTTTAGCTCAACTAGATTCATCTGTTCAACTTGGCGAGTTGGAAGATAGTATCATAAGTTCTGCGATATTAGCTTTTGAAAAATTAGCCGGACAAAACACTACTATCAACGAAATTTACACAAGAGAACGCCTCGACTTAAAAGAGCAGTACCAAGCACAATCAAAAGACAAACGCTACAACGAGACAAGTGACAGCATTTACAGCACCGACGCTATAAATTTAAGCCCTTCCTTTCCTCAGCCACCAGGAGAAGTCGAGAATCCCTCTGAAATAGCTAAAGCCTTTGACAATTTAATTGCATCTTTTAATAAAATCAAAAGCCTGTACGCGGTTGAAAACCCTATAGAAAGTTTTCAAATCATCATCGAACAAGAAGCGATCGCACTTTTGATTTTAGAAGCTCATTCTAAGATTAGAGAACTATTTCCTACGGAAATATTAGGCTTGGAAGTGAAAACCGATCCAGAAATTGCCAACTGGCGATCGCTGTGGATTACCATTTACACCAAACTCGAAGTCGAGGAAGCTTTTGCAAAGTTAAAAAATCTCGATCGCACTTGGTGGCTAGACGCGAGTCTTGTCATTCCTAACAATATACTAAACATTGACTTGGGGTGGGAATGAAATTCGATTGGTCAGAATACTTTAATTTAGCAAAAGAGCTAGTTGAAACCAGTGAAGATGCAAAATTGCGTTCTGCTGTAAGTAGAGCATATTATTCTGCGTTTTGCCTAGCACGAAATTACTTGCGCGACATTAAAAAAGATCCGCAACTATCGGGCAATAAAGCTCATGGTATTAATCCGCATCAATATGTAGCTAAATACTTCCAGGACAATCAATCCAAATCCCAGATAATGAAAGAGATAGGCCAAGATTTACGTCGCTTGAGAACAATGAGGAATAAAGCTGATTATGAAGATACTATATTTAACTTACAAAGAGAAGCGAGAACTGCGTTAAAGCTAGCTGACAATATTATTGCATTGTTAAGTAACTTAACTGAATAATCCGGCAAATGGGAATCGATCGCAATAAACTTTAATGGCAACTCCTGCAAAAACCCGGTTTATTCAAGAAACCGGGTTTTTTAAGACAATTACCTAACTTTTACCGTTACCGTTTCCATTGCCGCCAGTTGTTAGCAAAACCCGTTTCGCTAAAGGTTCCGGTACTTCTTGCAATCGATCGAACTCCCAATGAAAAAATCCTACACCCATTGTCTGCGATCGCAATTCTACGATCAAATTCTGCATTTCGGCGATCGGCAAATAAGCAGAAACTGCATCCCATCCCTTCCAGTCTGGTTTACCTTCGTAGCCGAGAATTTGGCCGCGGTGTCCGCTGACCAACTGCAACACCTTTGATGTACACTCGTTCGGAGCGCAAATTTCAACTTTGGCGATCGGCTCCAGCAATGCCGGTTCGCACTTCGCCATTCCCTCCTGCATCGCCAAACGCGCCGCTTGCTTGAAAGCTTGTTCGGAACTGTCAACGGAATGGTAGGAACCGTTCGTCAGCGTCACCGCTACGTCTACCACCGGGAAACCCAGCGGGCCGCGATCCAAATACTCGCGCACTCCCACTTCCACGCCGGGAATGTACTGTTTTGGGACGACGCCGCCGACTATTTTGTCGGTGAAATTGAAGCCTTCGCCTCGCGGCTGCGGTTGAATGTCGAGGTACACGTCGCCAAACTGTCCGTGTCCGCCGCTTTGGTGTTTGTAGCGCCCGTGGATGGAAGATGCTGGTTTGCGGATGGTTTCTTTGTACGGCACTTGCGGTAAGTGAGTTACCATCGGCAAGTTATACTTGCGGCGCAACCTGTCTAAGGCTACTTTCAGATGAATTTCACCTTGACCCCAAAGTATAACTTCGTGAGTGTCGCCGTGCTGTTCCCAGACTAAAGATGGGTCTTCTTCTAGCAATTTAGCTAAAGCGGAGCTCAGCTTAACTTCATCGTTGCGCTTTTCTGGGACGATCGCCAGTGCGTAGACAGGGGAGATGATTTCGGCTTTTGGCAATAATTCCTCAGATCCCAACACATCGCCTGTTTTCAAGCCTTCTAGCCTTCCCAAAGCTACAATTTCCCCGGCGCTGACAGACTGCAAACTTTGCGTTTGCTGGCCGGTCAAGCGGTACAAACCGTTAACTCGAACCCCGTTCAAAATTGCTCCGTCTGCCAGCGTCCCCCGCCACATTCTCACTAACGATAGTTTGCCTCCCTGCGGCGTGTAATAGGTTTTGAGGATTTGAGCCAGAACTGTGTTTTCACTTTGTATAATGCTGCGGCGATCGGCTGTAGTTTCCGGTGTCGGCGCTTCCCTCAGCAAAGCTTCCAGCAGAGGCCGCACGCCGAAATCTTGTTCTGCGATGCCGATGAATACTGGCACAATTAAATCTGCGCCTAATTCCATCTTCAAATCGCGGGTAATTTCTTCGGCGTCGGGATTGATTTCTTCGAGCAATTCTTCGAGTAAACGATCGTCAAAATTCGCCAATTCTTCCAGCATTTCCTGTCGCGCCGCGCTTTCTTGTGCTTTGAGGTGTTCGGGAAGCGGGACTGGATCTGCGGGTGCGCCGGAGTGATAGTGGTAAGCTTGTTCGGTTACTAAGTCGATGAAACCGATGATGTGTTCGTTTTTGCCGATCGGGTATTGGTGAGGTACAATTGGTCTGCTGGAAACGGATTTGAGCGCGTTGAGCACTTCGGTGAAGTTGCTACCGCAGGTTGTTTCGTCTGTGCACGCGCGATCGATCTTGTTGATAAAAACTAGGTGGGGAATTTCCCAATCATCTAGGAATTTAAACAGTGGCGCGAGGGTTAAAGTGCGATCGGCAACGGGTTCGCAAACAATTATCGCCGCATCCACACCAATCAGCGCATTGTAAGTTTCTTGGGCAAATTCTACCGAGCCCGGACAGTCGAGAAATGTGAAGCGGACGCCTTCATATTCAGCGGTGGCGGCGTTTACTTCTACGCTCATTTGGCGATCGCGCGCTTCCGGCGAACTATCACCTATTGTGTTGCCATCTTTGACATTTCCTTTGCGAGTAATTGTCCCTGTCACCGACAGCAAACTTTCGAGCAGTGCGGTTTTACCGCTTAAATAAGGGCCAACAATTGCAACGTTCCGCGCGGCCCCAAGGACTTTTTCGTTCATATTGCCTCCAACAGAAAACTTGTTTCCATTGCTCTTGGTGCAATCAGTTCAATACCATTTTCTAGACTTTTTCTAGGTTAATTTTTATTGCATTTTCGAGCAACTTCTGGTTTTGGTATGATTTAATACTTTTGACCCTAGCGTGTTTTGAGCGACCAAAACACAAATTGTAGTTTTTCTTAATATTTGGATTTTTTAACCGCAGAGAACGCAGAGAACGCAGAGGAAGAGAAGAGAGAGACTAATAATTCCGATGAAGAGCGGATTTGATCTCACTCTTCCTCTGTCTCGATTGGTCTAATTTCTCAGCATTCGCAAACCGCTCAGAGTTACGATTACTGTAGACCCTTCGTGACCGATGACGCCGAAAGGCATGGTGATATTTCCGAAAAAATTAGCCGCCAATAACAGCACAATGCAACTGAGTGCAAAAACAATGTTTTGTTTGACAACTTTTTGAGCGCGGCGGCCCAAACTAATTGCTTTAGCTAGTTGCTCTAACTTATCTGCCATTAATACGATATCAGCAGTTTCTAAAGCAACATCGCTGCCGGAAATTCCCATCGCAATGCCGACGGAAGCTTGAGCGAGGGCGGGGGCGTCGTTGATGCCGTCTCCTACCATTGCTACAGTTTGATACTGGGTTTGCAGTTGTTTAATTGCCTGCACTTTGTCTTCTGGCAAAAGTTCGGCGTACACTTCATTGATGCCTAATTGGCGGGCGATGTGTTGAGCGGTTTGCTCGTTGTCGCCGGTTAGCATAATTATATGTTCTACGCCTAATTTTTGCAAGCGTTTTACCGTTGCTGCTGCTTCGGGGCGGAGGGTATCTGCTACTGCAATGATTCCCAAAAGGCGATCGCCCTTTGCCACCCAAACAACAGTTTTACCTTCGGCTTGCAACTGCTGGCTGATTTGACTCAATTCGGAAGTTGCTTCGACAAAATCGGCTTTACCAATCGCAATGATTTGATTGTTGACTTTGCCGACAATTCCGCGGCCGATTTTTGCTTGTACATCGGTAGCGGTTGACAATTGTAACTGTTGCTGCTGGGCGGCGCTGACAATTGCTTGGGCGATCGCGTGTTCGGAATGAGCTTCCAAAGCAGCAGCCAATTGCAGAACTTCTGTTTCAGTATATCCGGCTGCTGGTACAATTTGGATAACTTCAGGTTTTCCCGTGGTGAGAGTTCCGGTTTTGTCAAAGGCGATCGCCCTGACTTTACCAATCATCTCTAATTGCGCGCCGCTTTTAAACAAAATCCCCTGTCTCGCCCCGTTAGCAATTCCCGAAAGCAGCGCCGGCATAATCGAAGCCATCAGCGCGCAGGGGGATGCGACTACTAGGAAAATCAGCGCCCGATAAATTGTCTCTTCCCAATTCCAGCCCAAAACAAAGGGCGGCAAAGTTGCGAGAAGCAAGCCTAAACCGACAATTAATTTGGCATAACCGCGCTCGAATTTTTCCACAAACATTTGAGAAGGCGGCGCTGCTGTTTGCGCTTCTTGGACTAGCCGAATCACTCGCTGAATCAAGCTGCTTTCTGGAGTTTTATGAACTTCGAGTTTCAGCGCGCCGACACCGTTAATTGTACCTGCATAGACTTCATCGCCCCTGGTTTTTTCCACGGGCATCGATTCGCCGGTAATCGAGGCTTGATCGATCGCGCTGTAGCCTTCAATAATTATCGCATCTGTGGGGATGATTTCTCCTGGCTTGACTAAAATGTAATCGCCAATTTCCAATTTGTCGATCGCAACTTCCCGTTCCCCGCCGTACATTACCACCCTAGCAGTATCCGCAGTCAAACTCATCAAACTGCGGATGCTGCGTTCAGTCCGCTGCATAGCATAACCTTCAAGGGCGCCGCTAATTGCAAAGATTAAAATCAACACCGCACCGTCAACAATTAAATGATATTCTTGCCGCCACAGCCCCAAACCGGCCGCGCCCAAAGCAGCGACAATCATTAACAAATCTACATCTAATTCGCGTTCTTGAAAAAGCGTAGTTAAGCCTTCGCGGGTGCTGGAATAGCCGCCGATAACATAAGCTGCGGGTAAGATTAACACGGCTACACCCAGCCAGCCGAATTGCAGGGCTAGCGAACCCAAGATTACTAGAATTCCGCACAGGGCGGCAGTTAAAGCGTCGGGATGTTCTTCGGCGAGGCGAGAGATGCGAGAGATTGGGAGGGAATTGGGAGTCATTGGGGAAATTTGAGTTGGTAGATGACTCCTTTACCCTAAACCTTGACATTAATGTCAATGTCAAGAGTGAAACCAAAATAAATCCAGCATCAACTCGCCCCTCGTTGAGTCCCAGATTCCGACAGGGATTGAAATCTCTGTCTCATAGCGCAAGTCCTCTGAAAGAGGACTGAAGATAGCTGAGAATTGAATTTAATGTTTCAGTCGGTTAAAACCGACTTCTGCTATGAGACGGGGAATTGATTCACTCCTAGGACTCTGGGTGAATCAGAAACCCAAATATACAATCCCAAAATTCCCAAAATCCCATGCAAGAATACCTGACAATCAAACAACTTACAGAAGCGGTAAAAGGCACAATTACCCCTCGGATGGTGCGACATTATCACGCTTTGGGGCTGCTATCTCCGGCGGTGCGATCGACCTCTAACTACAGACTGTACACCCGCAGCGATGTGCAAAGAGTGCAAAAAATTGTCGCACTCAAGCAGCAAGGCTTTCAACTGTCTCACATCCGCAAACTGTTAGAAACAGACGCGGATGCTTCGCCTGACGCGCTGATGGCGACTCTCCAACAGCAATATCTGTCGGTAATTCAGCAAATTGTTCGCCTCAGAGAAACGGCTTCGGCGCTGGAAGGATTGCTGGGGCGGGATATTTCCTGTCAAGCGGTGCTAGCGGGCGCATTGGCGCAATTAAGGCTGTTGCAGGCGGAAACTGAGGGGGGGTTGGAGGAGTTGGAACAACTTTGGGAGGGTTGGGATGCGGGGGCGCACACTCACCCGGAGGCGTTTGGGGAGTCGTTGCAGCATTTGTTGCCGGATTTGGGCGATCGCTCGGAAATTGAGGTAGACTTGCTTTCAAAATTGGTGTTAGCTTGCGGAGATTGTTCGCTGCTGCCGTTTGTGAAGTTGAGCGAAACTGCGATTCAATCGGCGCGGGAAGCTTTGAAAAATCAGTGTCAAATTGTGGCTGATGTGCCGCCTGTTTTTGCTGCTTTGGATCGGACAAGATTGGCGCATTTGGGAACAAGTATCGAAACTTTAATTGATGACCCGCACATCAATGCTGCGGCGGAAGCGGAACAGGAATTCTGGCAGCAGCGAGAGTGGTTTGAAAAGTTTTTGAAACTGGAAAAAGGATGTATATTAGTAATAGGATATGCGCCGTCTGTGTTGATGGCTGTTTGCGAGGCGATCGAGAGTGGGCAACTGCAACCGGCTTTGGTAATTGGAATGCCGATCGGTTTTAGTCATTCTCCGGTGGCGAAACGGCGGTTAGTGCGATCGGGCGTGCCTTATATTACGACTGTGGGGACTTTTGGCGGCGGGTTGTTGGCGGCGGTTGCTTTGAATGCTTTGGTTGAGTCTTTGATTGAAAAGCCGAATTGTCACTGTCATCTTAAGTGAAGATGCGATTTAGGTTGGTTGTGGCTTAATTTGTATTTTGCTTTTTCATATCAATTCTGGGTGCGCCGGAACGATCTCAAATCCGCGCTTCATCGTCCGTCTTGGTAAAGTGGAGTCAAGCTGGCAACAAATATCAGCGTAATTTTCAGTTTTTTAACTCACAGTTAACAGTCATGTCTGAGTGCAACCGCAAATTATATCATAGCAGATTTAGTTTCAATCTTTGATAGGAATTTAGGTTTTTTGCAGCGCGCTTGTACTTTGTTTCAATCCCCGATCGGGATTTATGGTTTTTCCCGCTACATTGTCCGAGGCGAAAGCTTTCTAATAAAGGGTTTCAAGCCTTAGATCGGGAAATATGGTTTTTCCGGCTTGAAATCACATTTTCATTTTAGCAAACTTTACCCAGTTTCAATCCCTGATAGGGATTTAGGGTTTTTCCGGCGTTGAAACTTAAAAATAGGAATCAAGTTGATTTTTATTTAGTTTCAATCCCTGATAGGGATTTAGGGTTTTTCCGGCGTTATCACGCGCACGCGCATTCCTTGTTTTAATTATATAGAGTTTCAATCCCTGATAGGGATTTAGGGTTTTTCCGGCTGTATAAAACCAAGTATTTCGTTTGGAACTGGCAGTTTCAATCCCTGATAGGGATTTAGGGTTTTTCCGGCATGGCGTTCCCACTCAATCGATCCGGGTTCCCGTGGGTTTCAATCCCTGATAGGGATTTAGGGTTTTTCCGGCCAGCCTTCACGGAAGCCGCAGAGGTTCCCGCCGCAGACATGGGTTTCAATCCCTGATAGGGATTTAGGGTTTTTCCGGCATAAATCTGCACTATATCCTGATCGCTGTAGTAGTGTTTCAATCCCTGATAGGGATTTAGGGTTTTTCCGGCCAACACGCGCCGATGCCCGGATTATTTCTTCAGCAGCGTTTCAATCCCTGATAGGGATTTAGGGTTTTTCCGGCAAATTAGCGTTTCATGTCCCGCTCCCCGCCGGGCCGGTTTCAATCCCTGATAGGGATTTAGGGTTTTTCCGGCGCTTATCGAGCCGACGCTTTGCCCTACTCCCCTGGGTTTCAATCCCTGATAGGGATTTAGGGTTTTTCCGGCGGGGATTGCATAGAATTCGTAGTCCCACTGGAGCCAGGTTTCAATCCCTGATAGGGATTTAGGGTTTTTCCGGCTCTTTCGGCGCGACGCATCACTTCTTCCCCCACTTGTTTCAATCCCTGATAGGGATTTAGGGTTTTTCCGGCCCACGCCTCAGCCCACTCCGGTCGCAATGGCCAGGTTTCAATCCCTGATAGGGATTTAGGGTTTTTCCGGCTTATTGATTCGGTTATGCGCCAAAAAGCACTTGAATTGGGTTTCAATCCCTGATAGGGATTTAGGGTTTTTCCGGCGCGTCGCCATGTGGCAATTTAAAGGCGAGTTGGTGTCTGTTTCAATCCCTGATAGGGATTTAGGGTTTTTCCGGCTTAAAGAGCTTCACTGGAGCCTTGTGAGGGCTGTGGTTTCAATCCCTGATAGGGATTTAGGGTTTTTCCGGCCCAAAATATTTTGAATTTTTGCTGTGTACTGGTTTAGTTTCAATCCCTGATAGGGATTTAGGGTTTTTCCGGCGGTCTAGAGTTCGATCGCAGTATCGCTCAATCGCTTGTTTCAATCCCTGATAGGGATTTAGGGTTTTTCCGGCAAGGTATCCCCGGGTGATCGGGGCGTCGATAAGTTCGTTTCAATCCCTGATAGGGATTTAGGGTTTTTCCGGCAGGCATTGAGAGAGAAGCTACGAGAGTCGAAAAGCTTGTTTCAATCCCTGATAGGGATTTAGGGTTTTTCCGGCATGAGCGCGAACAACAGCGAGCTTACGATCAGATTTTGTTTCAATCCCTGATAGGGATTTAGGGTTTTTCCGGCAATGGGTTGCACTGCGTGGCTTCAGCGGGAAGCCTGTTTCAATCCCTGATAGGGATTTAGGGTTTTTCCGGCACAGGATAATTAAACTCAAGCAACTCTTCTGGCATGTTTCAATCCCTGATAGGGATTTAGGGTTTTTCCGGCGTGAGTTTTTTGTTGCAAACCCTGTTTGTTTTCTGAAACCTAGTTTCAATCCCTGATAGGGATTTAGGGTTTTTCCGGCCTAGTGCCAATCGATCAGGAAATCGCCGCTAGTGGGTTTCAATCCCTGATAGGGATTTAGGGTTTTTCCGGCTCAAAACTGGAATTGTATCGGTGGCAGAACCGATGTTTCAATCCCTGATAGGGATTTAGGGTTTTTCCGGCAATTGGTCGCGGTGATGTGCTAGCAGGAAGGCAGTTTCAATCCCTGATAGGGATTTAGGGTTTTTCCGGCCTCTATGACATTGTGATTGCTACCCCCACTCTTGCGTTTCAATCCCTGATAGGGATTTAGGGTTTTTCCGGCTTTAAGCTTACCAAAGGCTCCCCCAAAAGTCAATAAAAAGTTTCAATCCCTGATAGGGATTTAGGGTTTTTCCGGCGTTCTCTCACACATTTAAATACCCCAGAGCAAGCGTTTCAATCCCTGATAGGGATTTAGGGTTTTTCCGGCATCCGTTAAATTCCCAATGGAATATCTGGTCGCCGTTTCAATCCCTGATAGGGATTTAGGGTTTTTCCGGCTCGGTTTGAGCATGTTCCGGCGCTCTTTCCCCAAAGTGGTTTCAATCCCTGATAGGGATTTAGGGTTTTTCCGGCTACCGTATTTTCCCACACATTCAAATACCCCAGAGCCAATGTTTCAATCCCTGATAGGGATTTAGGGTTTTTCCGGCTACTTGGATTAATTTGATGGGGGTCGCGCATCCGTTTCAATCCCTGATAGGGATTTAGGGTTTTTCCGGCCCTAGCGGTTTGCTGGCTTTTTTATCGGGGTGTTTCCCGAGTTTCAATCCCTGATAGGGATTTAGGGTTTTTCCGGCTAAGCCAGCGAGTGAGGCATGGATGCGATTGAAGTTTCAATCCCTGATAGGGATTTAGGGTTTTTCCGGCGAAGCAGCAGGAGAGAATGAGATCAATTGGGAAGGGAGTTTCAATCCCTGATAGGGATTTAGGGTTTTTCCGGCTAAAATGTCTCGACCGAGCAGCCGATGCCTTGTTAATGACGTTTCAATCCCTGATAGGGATTTAGGGTTTTTCCGGCTGGATTTTTGCAAAATTCAAATGACACCGAAAATTTTCAGTTTCAATCCCTGATAGGGATTTAGGGTTTTTCCGGCTGTAGTAGTCGATGCGGATGAGCCGCAAGTGCATGTTTCAATCCCTGATAGGGATTTAGGGTTTTTCCGGCTTTGAACAAGGTATGTTTTAATTATCAAGCTGTGTTTCAATCCCTGATAGGGATTTAGGGTTTTTCCGGCGTTTACGCGATTCAACGCGAACAAGGCATAAGGGGCGAAGGTTTCAATCCCTGATAGGGATTTAGGGTTTTTCCGGCCCGGACTTGTGGGGCGTTATATGAGATTCGTAGTTTCAATCCCTGATAGGGATTTAGGGTTTTTCCGGCACATCTAATTCTAATCTAATCCGCGCAATTCCTGTTTCAATCCCTGATAGGGATTTAGGGTTTTTCCGGCTGGGGCGTTACGTGGGCTTGATATACGTATTTTGATGTTTCAATCCCTGATAGGGATTTAGGGTTTTTCCGGCCACTGATAAAGTGTTCGCGCGACTGTACTGCAAGGTTTCAATCCCTGATAGGGATTTAGGGTTTTTCCTGCCGGAAATCGATATTAAAGGTGCATACGCGAAATCTATGTTTCAATCCCTGATAGGGATTTAGGGTTTTTCCGGCAATGAGTTTAGGGTTGCCGATAATCCTACCACCGAGGTTTCAATCCCTGATAGGGATTTAGGGTTTTTCCGGCAGCCATTGAATTCCCAGTGGAAGATTTGGTCGCCGTTTCAATCCCTGATAGGGATTTAGGGTTTTTCCGGCCCAAAGGGCGCTGGCTGGTAGTCTTGGACTGCGATGTTTCAATCCCTGATAGGGATTTAGGGTTTTTCCGGCCAAGTGGATTAGCCTTTGGCAAAGTTGCCTTAAGTTTCAATCCCTGATAGGGATTTAGGGTTTTTCCGGCATAGCCCGGCTGCTCCCCCCGGCCCACGATTCAGTTTCAATCCCTGATAGGGATTTAGGGTTTTTCCGGCAGTTCTTCTCTTCCGTGTTCTGCTTTGCCTTCTGGTTTCAATCCCTGATAGGGATTTAGGGTTTTTCCGGCGAATTGGCGCGTTGGCATTCTACACAAGCTTCTGTTTCAATCCCTGATAGGGATTTAGGGTTTTTCCGGCGTGTTAGAGCACTGCTGGGGCTTTTGTATTATTTGTTTCAATCCCTGATAGGGATTTAGGGTTTTTCCGGCTGTCTGAGTCTTTTACAACTTCTGAGTCTTTTATGTTTCAATCCCTGATAGGGATTTAGGGTTTTTCCGGCCCATCTCCTCTAAGAATGTATAAAGTCCAGCCAGTTTCAATCCCTGATAGGGATTTAGGGTTTTTCCGGCGTGGCGGATTTAGAGGGGATTCGCCCCGTTGCTTCGGGTTTCAATCCCTGATAGGGATTTAGGGTTTTTCCGGCTTATTAAGATATGCCTGCTCAGCCGGGGTAGGCTGGTTTCAATCCCTGATAGGGATTTAGGGTTTTTCCGGCTCATCAATAGAAAGAGCAGCTAATTCCTTCATCGTTTCAATCCCTGATAGGGATTTAGGGTTTTTCCGGCTTAACCCCCGGTTAATGGGTTTCGCTGGCGGGGTTTCCGCCAAGTTTCAATCCCTGATAGGGATTTAGGGTTTTTCCGGCTCCGTTCGTAATTGGTTCGGGGCCCGGGTAAATGGTTTCAATCCCTGATAGGGATTTAGGGTTTTTCCGGCGTCGTGGCGGGTGATGCTCTTAGCATAAGCACCTTTGTTTCAATCCCTGATAGGGATTTAGGGTTTTTCCGGCTTTCCTGTACCAAGCCCCCGTCCGCGCCTTCAGTTTCAATCCCTGATAGGGATTTAGGGTTTTTCCGGCAGGGCGGCTCCTGACCTGAGAACAATTTTTTTTGTTTCAATCCCTGATAGGGATTTAGGGTTTTTCCGGCCTACGAAGGTATCGATCCCAACCCCTTTGGCGAGTTTCAATCCCTGATAGGGATTTAGGGTTTTTCCGGCTAATTACTTGGAGGAAACCGATGAGAAAGAAGCGTTTCAATCCCTGATAGGGATTTAGGGTTTTTCCGGCGAAGCGTCCAACTTTGACAGCTCGGAGCGTATAGTTTCAATCCCTGATAGGGATTTAGGGTTTTTCCGGCTGCGATCGAAGCCTTTGCACCAGCCGCCGCACTACGTTTCAATCCCTGATAGGGATTTAGGGTTTTTCCGGCGCTGCGAAACTTAATTGGATTACCATTTGAGAAAAGTTTCAATCCCTGATAGGGATTTAGGGTTTTTCCGGCCAGAAAAACTGCACTAAAAGGACAAATAAATTTGTTTCAATCCCTGATAGGGATTTAGGGTTTTTCCGGCGTTACTCCACAAGCTTTGTGCTGTTTCTTCCGAAGTTTCAATCCCTGATAGGGATTTAGGGTTTTTCCGGCTGGGGCACGGAAATACTGTCTCTTTGGCAACTCAGTTTCAATCCCTGATAGGGATTTAGGGTTTTTCCGGCGGATAGATCCGGCTGGGGAGACGGACTTGACTACGTTTCAATCCCTGATAGGGATTTAGGGTTTTTCCGGCCTCCGAAATACCAAATCACAGTGCCTCAAGCCGGTTTCAATCCCTGATAGGGATTTAGGGTTTTTCCGGCTTGCCATGCACGCAAAAAACCAGTAATCTTCGCAAGGATAATGTTTCAATCCCTGATAGGGATTTAGGGTTTTTCCGGCGTAAAGCAGGGAACATATAGGTGGTTCCAAGCCGATGTTTCAATCCCTGATAGGGATTTAGGGTTTTTCCGGCCATCGGTTGCATCCAGGTAATTATCAAAGTCAGGATGTTTCAATCCCTGATAGGGATTTAGGGTTTTTCCGGCAAAAGTCTCGGTGTGCAACGATTGAGAATCATGGTTTCAATCCCTGATAGGGATTTAGGGTTTTTCCGGCATTACTGTCAGGAATGGTAGCAGCTCAAATATTTGTTTCAATCCCTGATAGGGATTTAGGGTTTTTCCGGCATTATCGCACGCCAAAACCCCACATCCCTCTTTGTTTCAATCCCTGATAGGGATTTAGGGTTTTTCCGGCCACCGCCCCTTCATATTTGCGGTGTGCTTTGTGGTTTCAATCCCTGATAGGGATTTAGGGTTTTTCCGGCTTTAGTAGCAGCCATTACTTGCGATTCTCCTTATACCGTTTCAATCCCTGATAGGGATTTAGGGTTTTTCCGGCCTGTTAAGCAGGCCGGTCTCGAAATAGTCAATCCGGTTTCAATCCCTGATAGGGATTTAGGGTTTTTCCGGCTTCGGCTGATAGGCCCACCTTGCCCGGTGGTGGTCAGCAGCAGGGTGGTTTCAATCCCTGATAGGGATTTAGGGTTTTTCCGGCTTATTAGGATACCACTTATATCTTAAAAGTATGGTTCAAGTGTTTCAATCCCTGATAGGGATTTAGGGTTTTTCCGGCGGTTGATTCAGCGCCAAAATAATACAAGTGAGTTCGTTTCAATCCCTGATAGGGATTTAGGGTTTTTCCGGCTTTCGACTGCTGCTGTACTTGGCGGCAAAAGTGTAGTTTCAATCCCTGATAGGGATTTAGGGTTTTTCCGGCTTAGCACAAAATTGGGAACGCAAAGGCGAAAAAAGTTTCAATCCCTGATAGGGATTTAGGGTTTTTCCGGCGTCCCAGAAGTAGCGCACGTGCTGAGTGCTGTAACAGTTTCAATCCCTGATAGGGATTTAGGGTTTTTCCGGCAAAAGAACCGAAGAGGAATCCGGCGAGGGTGTCGCAGTTTCAATCCCTGATAGGGATTTAGGGTTTTTCCGGCGTAAAGCTTGAAGCGCTTGTACAGCTTCATCAATGGCGTTTCAATCCCTGATAGGGATTTAGGGTTTTTCCGGCTCTGTCGCATTTTTTGAGCTGGGAAGGGGGACGTGAGTTTCAATCCCTGATAGGGATTTAGGGTTTTTCCGGCGTTTAGTCAAGATTCCAATAAGTTTGATATTCGGGTTTCAATCCCTGATAGGGATTTAGGGTTTTTCCGGCGTTTCGCGAGCATCTTGCAAAGATGATTTCTTTCTTTCAAGTTTCAATCCCTGATAGGGATTTAGGGTTTTTCCGGCTGCGAGCATTGCGGCACTGCGAAGTGTAATTTTTTTTGTTTCAATCCCTGATAGGGATTTAGGGTTTTTCCGGCTCACTAAACCACGATAAGTAGAAGCAGGAAATAAATTCCAAGTTTCAATCCCTGATAGGGATTTAGGGTTTTTCCGGCAAAGTTGATTGAGTGATTAGATTCCTGATTAGCGTTTCAATCCCTGATAGGGATTTAGGGTTTTTCCGGCTAGAGCAGCCAGAATTAGCCCAACGAGATACATCAAGTTTCAATCCCTGATAGGGATTTAGGGTTTTTCCGGCGTGATTAAGGAACGCGCTATCACGGCTGATGTGGTTGTTTCAATCCCTGATAGGGATTTAGGGTTTTTCCGGCGTGGCTCTTGTGTACGGTCGCGTCTGCCACTTCAATCTTTGTTTCAATCCCTGATAGGGATTTAGGGTTTTTCCGGCGTCGCCCGGATTTTAGCTAAATCGGACATTACATTGTTTCAATCCCTGATAGGGATTTAGGGTTTTTCCGGCCGTACTGATATTTTTTAAAAAATGCCGTATCAGGTTTCAATCCCTGATAGGGATTTAGGGTTTTTCCGGCTTACATTCGCGAGTTATGCGTAAATCAAGCTTGACTAGTTTCAATCCCTGATAGGGATTTAGGGTTTTTCCGGCTTTAGTTTTACCTTCTACTTGAGTTAAAAGGTAAGAGTTTCAATCCCTGATAGGGATTTAGGGTTTTTCCGGCAGGCGGCGTGCAAGGAATCGGCTCAAATCCTACTTGTTTCAATCCCTGATAGGGATTTAGGGTTTTTCCGGCTATGCAGCGCCACACAGCACGTCCGGTACTTTTGGGATACCAATGTTTCAATCCCTGATAGGGATTTAGGGTTTTTCCGGCTGGAGCAAATAGCGCACCGCGACTGTATCAGGGTGCAGTTTCAATCCCTGATAGGGATTTAGGGTTTTTCCGGCCATGCAATTGCTCAGTGATTCCATAAAGCCAATCGGTTTCAATCCCTGATAGGGATTTAGGGTTTTTCCGGCATCTCAATTAGCAGCTCAAAAATCGAAAAATGCCGTTTCAATCCCTGATAGGGATTTAGGGTTTTTCCGGCCGCTTGATGAAGTTCCTTTTTCTAAAAAGTTCTCGTTTCAATCCCTGATAGGGATTTAGGGTTTTTCCGGCCCAATTAGCTCCTAAGATGATTGTTGAGGACCTTTGTTTCAATCCCTGATAGGGATTTAGGGTTTTTCCGGCGCAATTGTTAATATGTCGCCAGTCATTCATGAAGTTTCAATCCCTGATAGGGATTTAGGGTTTTTCCGGCGCGGTGAAGCAAATATGCCTGATGAGAAACAATAAGTTTCAATCCCTGATAGGGATTTAGGGTTTTTCCGGCGAGAGGTTTCGGAATCTTGTGCCTATCCTTCCCAAAAGTTTCAATCCCTGATAGGGATTTAGGGTTTTTCCGGCGGGGCTTCCCCTTGCCAACTTCAGAAAAATTCTGGCGTTTCAATCCCTGATAGGGATTTAGGGTTTTTCCGGCGTAAGCGGAAACGCAACCCAAGTCAAGCAAAAAGTTTCAATCCCTGATAGGGATTTAGGGTTTTTCCGGCGCATAATGGGATAGCTTGCAAGAGCTGTTTTTTGTTTCAATCCCTGATAGGGATTTAGGGTTTTTCCGGCTTGGTAGGGCTGGAGATATTTGGGAACCCAGGGCGGGTTTCAATCCCTGATAGGGATTTAGGGTTTTTCCGGCGGACTGCAATTCCCGGTGCACCCTCATATGCTCCGTTTCAATCCCTGATAGGGATTTAGGGTTTTTCCGGCTTTGGGTCAATACCTTGGTAGGGCTGGAGAGACTTGGGGTTTCAATCCCTGATAGGGATTTAGGGTTTTTCCGGCTTTCCGGCAATTCAAGCTTAGCAAAGGCTTTCAAAAAAGTCGTTTCAATCCCTGATAGGGATTTAGGGTTTTTCCGGCCGGGACTGTCCGACCTCGCATAAAGTCGCCTTGCCGCCCAGTTTCAATCCCTGATAGGGATTTAGGGTTTTTCCGGCAAATCAGGAGGATGCGGCAGATATTGAGGAGTGCGTTTCAATCCCTGATAGGGATTTAGGGTTTTTCCGGCTTGCCAGCTCCGCTCTTGCCACTTGTTGATTTTTTTTATGTTTCAATCCCTGATAGGGATTTAGGGTTTTTCCGGCTAGAAAAAATTAGATAGCTCCCTTCATAATCGAAGTTTCAATCCCTGATAGGGATTTAGGGTTTTTCCGGCACTTTTTATCTGGAATATAATCATGTGTTTTGTAAGTTTCAATCCCTGATAGGGATTTAGGGTTTTTCCGGCGTTATGCGCGTCGGCGGCAGAATTACTGGGATGTTTAATAGTTTCAATCCCTGATAGGGATTTAGGGTTTTTCCGGCATAGAAAATTAGATCCATGCCGTACCTCTTAAACGTGTTTCAATCCCTGATAGGGATTTAGGGTTTTTCCGGCCTCTGTCTCGATCGTACCCTGCACTACTGATGGGATGTTTCAATCCCTGATAGGGATTTAGGGTTTTTCCGGCAATTCGTACTCCTCGCTATTATCCAAGGGTTCGGGTTTCAATCCCTGATAGGGATTTAGGGTTTTTCCGGCGAAATAGCCCGCGATACCGAGATTACAGCCGCCATGGTTTCAATCCCTGATAGGGATTTAGGGTTTTTCCGGCAGTGTTGTTGATGAAGTTCTAGGGGACGACATAACTGTTTCAATCCCTGATAGGGATTTAGGGTTTTTCCGGCTTAAAGGCACTTCCTCCTGTCGCACTTGGGGACAGCGATGATTTAGTTTCAATCCCTGATAGGGATTTAGGGTTTTTCCGGCGCAATTAACTCCGAGTTTTTCCAGAATTGAATCCTTAGTTTCAATCCCTGATAGGGATTTAGGGTTTTTCCGGCGAAATAAAACCGAACGACCAAAGACCTAGCCATTTGTTTCAATCCCTGATAGGGATTTAGGGTTTTTCCGGCCGCCCGTTCCAGAAGCCTTGCTGTATTTAGTTTTCAAGGTGCAGTTCCGTGAATCTAAAACAAAAGTACCATTTCAGCCTGCGACTTGTCAATACCCAATTTTTCATACTCACCCCAAAGCGTTATCCTGTAATGCTTTCAGACTTTCCGTGAATCATATTTTCAGACAGAGAGCCTCAAACTCTTGCAGCACATAGATTGTAGCCCCAAAATTTAACACCTCGATTTTTACACCTACCCATTCACGGATTTTCCACCCAAAAACACACCTCAACCAGATCACCACTTTCCCAAAGCCCCCCAAACAGTACCCGAAACCACCCCCCAAATTGCCCCCAAACCAGCCCCCACGATCGCCCCCGCCACAGGCCCCAACTCCACCGGCACCCCAGCGCTAACAGCCGGAAACATCCCAGACACCACCCCACCCAACACAGCACCCGCCAAAGTCCCCAAAAAACTGCCCCAAATCGCCCCCAAAGTCCCACCCTTCATCCCCGAAGGCTGAAACGACACCGGCAGCTTCGGCGAAAACCCGCAAAAACCCAACAACCCCCCAGAAACCACACCCCCAACAGCACCCACACCCGCCGCCACGATCGCCACACCCAGCAACAAACCCGCAAACTCGTTCACCGGACGCATCTGACCGTTATATTGCTGCCAAACCACCAACCCCGCCCCCAAACAAACACCAGCCACAGTCCCCAAAAACGCTCCCCAAACCGCCCCCAAATACCCTCCCCGCCGGCCCCACACCTTCCCCACCGGCATCGCCAGAGGAGGCTTGCAAGCAGCCCAAACACAGCCCCAGACAGTACCAACCCCCGCGCCAGACAAAATCGCTTCCCCGATCGCCGGATTGTTATTAATCGCCCCAGACACCGCACCCGCGATCGCCGCCAACAAAAAAGCCCCCCAAGCCGCCCCCACCAAAACTCCCCCCCACTTCCGCCAAATCTGGTTCGGCGACAAAGTAAAAATGCCCCACATCATCCCAAAAAAACTGCCCCAAATCGAACCCACAAAAATCGCCCCCAAAATAGCGCCGCCGCCCTCAGCGATTGCCGAAACAACCCCCGCCACCGCCGCCAAACACAAACTTCCCCAAACACCTCCCCAACCAGCATCCTGAAAAATGCGCTCAAACTTGCCAACGGGAGCCCTAGGCGCAGGAGTCCGACTCCGAGAAGACATCGGCATCGGTAGCAGCGGCACTTGGTACTGGCCGAGTTGGCGCGGCAGCCCCGTCGAGGGCTGTAGCCGGCGCACTGCGGGCTCCCTCACGACGGGCGGTGGTTGGGGCTTTTTACGCTTGGTTTTCGCAGGCTGCAAGTGCAATCCGTTGCTGACTGCCTGCCGCGAAGGAAACGGATCGCGGCCTTTGAGGAGTTTTGCCCGATCGCACCAAGGGCACCGACTCAGATGAGTTCCGTATTTATGCTGACTGTTTTTGCTGCAAGTAACTAAAGCATCTTCCGCTTCCCGAATCGCATTCACCCAAGTTTTCGCATCCGGGCGCGCCGCCGGATTGCCGTGCCCTTCCTCAAAACAGCGGACAAACATCTGCCGCAGCCGGGGATGCAGCATCTCAAAAGGCGGCGCTGCGGGCATCGGGCGGTAGGGAATCCGCTTCGTACCTGTGGGGAAGTGGCCCGATCGAATTCTCGCTTCTAAAGACGGCGGTTCGTCGCTACCGAGATAAACTCCCGAAAACGGGTGTGTACCTTCCATCAGCAGTTGAAAAATTAATACCGCTAAACCGAACAAATCGTGCTCGGGAGCTCGATCAATATCGCGGAAAGTCTGCCCCTGCAATTCCGGCGGCGTAAACTCGGGTTTCCCCACGGGACACCGATAAACGTAACCTGTATAAGGATCGCGCACTTGAAACGAATCGGTGTCTACCAGCGTTACCAAAGCCGTATCCGTGACGAGAATGTTCGACTCGTTTACGTCGCCGATGACGTAACCCCTGACGTGGAGGGCGTTTACAGCCGAGGCGAGATTTCGGGCGGTACGGTGGAGGTAAAGATAGTTAAATAGCGGTTTTTGTTCGCGCCTGGTTTTGGGTGTGTAGAAAGTGTGTACCGGCAGCGCTTTCTTGACGCGCGGCATCACAAAACCGACGATTTTTTCTCGCCCGCCGACAGTATGCAGCAAATCTAGAGGCCAAGCAATTGAGGCGTGTCCCGGTTCGGCGATCGGCGCATCCGGCGGCATACTGAACATGACTGTGAGTTTGTCGCCGTCTTCGTCTGTCGGTCTGTGGTAAATTTTTGCTACAAGGGACGAGTCTTGGGCGATCGGGTAGATGCGACCTTCACCGCCGCTGGCGATCGCGGTGTTGGTGTCGATGGCGATCAGTTGTCCGCTAAATTGGCGCTGCAACTGCATAGAATTCGGTTAGGGTATGGGGGCATCAATCGATTTGAGATTTTAGATTTTGGATTAAAGAATTGAAGAAAGTGACCCCACTGATAAATCCGTAATTCTATTTTATTGTGGAGTGGACCCTCCTAGCCCGCCCTTGAAAACTCAGCAACAGGCTTTCGGGCCTGTTCCACGATAGTTCAATTTTGCAGTTTCCTTCACAATCGATCGGGATCGATTCCCATTTCTCGGAGTCTTGATTCCAAAGCTTGCGATCGCGATCGTTCTTGTTCCAGCAGCATTTCTGCCTGTTCCAGCAGCACTTCTGCCTGTTGGGCCCGCAGCCGTTCTTGTTGGGCCCGCGCCTCGGCTTGCTGTCGCAGTCGATCGAGTTCCACAAAACTCATAAACCGTTCTCCAGAGGGCCCGAACATTTCGAGTCCTGTTTCTGATAATTGAAACCGCACTCCCAGTCTCGGACTGATCCAACCGTCCATTTGTTCGATCGCTTCCAATTGTGACTCAACCCGCAACCATCCTTCCAGTTGCAATGTTTGCGGATTGTACAAATAGTATTCTTCCACACCATAGCGTTCGTAAAAATGAAATTTTTGCATCATCGGAGTCAGACGATTTCCCGGCGACCAAATTTCAAATGCGACTTGTGGCGCAATATCATTTTCATACCACTGTTGATAGGAACCTCGATATCCTTTGGGGACACCAAAAACTGCCATCACATCTGGGGCTTGAGACAGTTTGTTATTGCCTTCCACCGGATACCAAACCAAGTCACCGGCTACGAAAAAATTCGGATCGTCTGCAAACAGCAATTCTAAATTTTCTTTAATCCAAACGATTAATCGAAACTGATCTGTATTGTTTGACATCGGTTCGCCGTTATCATCGGGGTAGATGATATTTGATTTGTCGGGAGATTGCAGTTGTGTAACCATTCCTGTTTTCCTATTTTTTTTAGGAGTTGATTTTATTTTAGTCGATCGCCTGTTTCCTCTTCCAGTTCGTCAACTGCGGTTTTGATGAAGTTATCCACCAGCCAGTCGCGGGTACGCGAGAAATTGCTCTCCAATTCCAGGTAATGACTGCCTAATTTTGTTTTAAAGTCTTTGGGAAAAATCTCTTTGGCTGCTAACATATTTTTCCAGCGGGTTAGCTGGCTGCTGTTGCGCTCGGGAAAGCGGTTGTACAGATAGTCGATCGCGATCGCATTTAAAATATCCGCACCCAGGATTTCCCGCCGTTTTATCTCGTTTTCCAGCGTACCTTTCGACTGCTGAGTTAGATCGAGATGTTCGCCGATCGTCGGTTCAATCAACTGCTGAACCAGCCAGTTTCCCGCACGGAAAAAATCGCGGTCTAACTCCAAGTAAATCGCGCCAAACAAAGCCTCAAAAGTCTCACCTAAAAATCTCTTGTACTCGATTTTGTCTGTTGCTTTCCCCCTCCAAACGCGCAAACTGAGTTCCTTCAAGTTCAAAGTTTGTGCAAATTCCGAGAGTTTTTGATGGTCTGCTAAACGAGCTTTTAAGGTTGAGATAGCATCGCAGTCGAGGTCGGGATATTCGCGGTACAGGCGATCGGTAACAACAGCACCGAAAATCGCTCCGCCTAACAGTGACAGCCGTTTGTGCTTAACTTCTTGCCCAGCGGGAGACTCGTTTTGGCTGCGATCGCAACGGTGAATCAAGGCAGTTTCCAGCAGTTCTGTTTGCTGAAAGTCGGAAATGCCGATCGCCCTTTTGACTTCTTCAACATCTATATTTTCAATTATTCTTTGCTCTAATTCTTCTTCACATTTCCCCCACTTTTCCAACCAATCACCGCCCGCATCTTCCACATACAAATCTACAAAATCTACCCCGTGATTTATCCAATCCTCCTGCATTTTCCTGGCTGCTTCCAGTTCTTCCCAGACTTTTTGCAAGTTGTTTTCAACGGTGTTTGTACCTTGTAATGTCATAGTATTGGTTTTGATGTAATTTGATTTTATTTCCAACAACTTCACCGCGCTTCAATCAAATCTCAATTTAATTTACACTGCCTGTTGCTAGTTATTTACAAAATTGATTGTTTCGGTAAATCTTCCCGTTGCGCCCGCCAGGAATTACGCAGCACCTGTTGTTCTTCGTGTCAACAATCGCCTAAAAACCTTTATATCTCTCGTTTATAGCCGAATCTCGATCCCCCTAAATCCCCCTTGAGAAGGGGGACTTTGAGTGCTTCCTGTCCCCCCCTTATTAAGGGGGGCTAGGGGGGGATCGAGGGTCTCATACTCAAACAGCAGACCGATACTACGTTTGACATTCAATTGACACCTGTTGCCGCAGTTTGCCAGACCCCTCCGGTGAAATAGAAAAAGGGAGGAAAAATCTTGGCGTAGCCTTCCCTGTTGCGGCAAGCGGTCTGAGGGTTAAGTTTGTGGCATTGTCGAGAATTCTGCAATATGTAAGTTATTCAAAATTTCTTGTTCACCGAGTTTTTAGCAGTCGGACTATTCTCAGCAGCAGATCGGGTTGATTTAAGGGAACTTGAGGTAACGACCTGCGGGCAAATTATCGCTATTATATAATGCAATATTAACTAACTGGTTCAGGAAATTTGCATCTTTTGTATCATAACTTAAAAATAGTCCTCTGTCAATCCCCCAGCCTTGAAGAGTTTGTTGCCAATTTTGATATTTTTGTTCAGAAAACTGATCGGAAAGAGTAGTAACTTGAATGCAGAGGGGCTGCTGTTGGCGGTTGCTAACGATCGAATCGGTGGCCATAGAAAGATCCGCAACATAGCGATACAAAACAGTGCCTTGGCGTTCGACAATCCGGGTAGCGATCGCGCGAATCACGATATCGTCAGCCGGATCGAATTCGCCGGTCTTGAGTTTTTGTTTCCAGATGTAAAATTTGCGATCGCTTTCGCTCAGCCATTTAGGAAATAGATAGCTGTACCAATACCTTTCCCCCGGACTCATTAACTCAAACGCGGCTTTTTGTTCTCTTTCCGAAGGTAGAGATTGAACCGCCAGCCAAACCTGAGAATCTCGGATAAGCTGCAGCAAAAAAGCCATCACAAATTTTTTAGCAGTTAGCGAACCGGGTTTAACATCTTTCACCCAGCGATTGATTTCATCCAATCTTCTCGCCAAACTCGGATCTATTGGATCTGCTTCGCTAATTAGGGAGTTGAGCTTATCCTTAATCTCTTGTGCTTGCAAACGACGACCTACTGTACAGACTAAAGCAGAATTGTGTGACACCTCGATTTTATTATAGAACCGCACCAAATTTTCACCGCTGGCTCAGTTGAACGCATTAGACTTGTGGCAAAATTCAGCAGCGGGAATTTTTAACCGCAGATAAACGCCGATTGACTCAGATGGATGTTCGCTTTTGCCAACAGTCTATTTTTAATTGTCCAGTGCCTGCGAACTCCCAAAAGTTGCTAACAATAAAGTTAAGTCATCATCGGTGCGTTCGGAGACTCGGGGCGATCGCAAAAATGACTCTAACTGCTGCTTGGCGTCTTCCTCTTCTTTCGGTTCGCCAGAAAACCGAAACAAAGGCGCAAAAAACGGCTGATGCGGCGTACCTTCCGGGATTTTGAGAGCTAACATTTGCAAGCCGTCGGAAAAAACGGCCAAGTGCCGCAGTTTTTCCCGCAGTACCTGAAATTGCGCTGTTTCGATCGCATTTGGCGAAATCAAAAAGATAGTTTCGTTGATGTATTCGCCGCAGGGGGGTACTGTCAGGGCGATCGCATTTCCTGCACTGTCACCCGCTACCGCTGCACCGTCGCCGATTTGAGCAACAGCAATTAATTCCGGCGTAGCAACAACCGCAATTAAAGTGCAGGCTAAATCTCTCGCCGCCGTTTCCCGCACTGCCGCTTCTGCTTCCACCTGCGCCCGCGCAACTTGCAGCGATGCACTCAAGAATACCTGCCATTCGCTGTCATTTTGAGGCAGCATTTCCTGTTGCCGGCAAATCGTTTCCACAACTGCTTCTACAGCAATTTTCGCCCCCACTTCTGCGAGTGTTGCCGAACCCGCGCCGTCAGCAACTGCTGCCACCAAAACACCGTTCGGCAAGAGGCGCCAGCAGTGGGCATCTTGACAGGGCTGCGATCGTTTTTCGTGGCTCGTACCAGTCACCGATGCTGCTACAACTTGCCAATTAAATGATGAATTCTCCATTAATAACTCTTTAATTCAAAACTTCGTAAATTCAAAAATATGGAAACTCAGGGCGGGTTTGTTTATCCCTAATTGTGTAGGGTGCGCAATGCGCACCTTACGCCTAATCACCAACGATCGATCGCTAATGACTAATAACTAAACAGTTCCCCATCCGGGCGGCGGCAGTGCGACTTGTTCGTCAATTTTTGAGTGAGAAACTCTCTGCATACTAGCCGACAGCCAGATGAACATCTCTCGAAAGTCTAATCCTCTCAATTTTACAGGCGTGCGCTCGACAATTTGCGCGAGACGGGCGATATTAGCACCTTCGACTCCCACTGCAAAAAATGCCACGCGCTTGTTAGTTTCTTCCTCTTTAATGCGCTGTGCTGCTATTTCCACAACATCGTCTGATTCGCCTTGAGGTTCGCCGTCGGTAATCATAAATATCCACGGGCGGTAATAGGTAATGCCGTTGTTGCGGTATTCGGATTTGCGGGCAGCAATGGTGTCTAGTGCTTGCTGAATGCCGGCGCCCATGTGGGTTTGTCCTTGAGCTGTCAGCAGCGGTGTCTCGAACTGGTCGGCGGTCACGAAGTCTTGCACGACTTTGATATGATTGTCAAATGAAATAATCGCGACTTCGACTCGCTTTTTAGCTAGTTCGTCTTTAATTAGGTCATTCCTAAAGATTTCCAGCCCCTCATTCAAGGCATCTATGGGTGCGCCTTGCATGGAGCCGGAGGTGTCCAGCAGGAGGACGCAGGGACACCGCGGCTCTGGGTTTTCGGCAAATTCTACGGCTTCGTCTAGTCTCATGGTTCGGGGTTGACCTTGGAGTGGCTCGATTTTTTAGGTTTGTTACTTTACCTCAGTAACATATTTAAGTGCAAATTGCTAGGGCGATCGCATTTTACCATTTGCGCGAAACATAAGTATAAAATATCAGTGTCAAATATCAGAAGGGCGATCGATTTTTTATTCATCCGCGCTCATCCGCCTTCATCGGCGGTCAAAAAAACAAATTCATTCCTGCCTGTGCTAATATAGGCTAATAGTATTCCTGGAAAATAAGGGTAAATATTATGATTGCAACAGTCACACAAAAATTAACTTTTGACCAATTCCTTCTAGAATGTCCAGAAGATGGACGCTATGAACTGGTAAATGGAGAAATTGTAGAGATGAATGCAACCAGAAATCATGATGATGTTGCTAATTTCATGTTATTTGGCTTCAATGATGAAATCCGGCGACTGAATTTGAATTATGTAGTCAACATTACAGCAGTTATCAGAACTGTAACTAAAGCCGGAATCGAACAAGGGCGGAGACCGGATGTCAGCGTAATCGATCGCGAATTGTGGCGCTCGAACCGTTCTGCTTATGCTGCTTTGCGAGAACCAATTCAATTGGCAGTGGAAGTAACATCGACGAATTGGGATGACGATTATATCGACAAACTGGACGAGTATCAGCGCCTCGGAATTCCTGAGTATTGGATTGTCGATTATTTAGCAATTGGCAGTAGGGAATTCCTGGGAAATCCCAAACTTCCAACTATATTTGTTCACCTTTTGGATGCAGAGGGTAACTATCAAAGAACTGCATTTAAGGGCAGCGAGCGAATTGTGTCGCGGACTTTTCCAGAATTAACGCTGACAGCCGAACAGGTGATGAATGTTTAAATTAGGTTAATTAACCTAACTCTGTTATTATCTATACAAAATTACTGCAAATATGAAAACTGTTTCTGAACAAAAACCTGTTAGTCCTTGGAGTTACAAACCTTGGTGGTGTCAGCCTTGGTCGATTCTTTTGACAGGTACGAGTCTGATTACCGGTAGTTGGTTTTTGTTAAAAACTGTTTGGATAACTGTTTTAGTCGCGATTCCTTTATTGGCTTGGATGGGTTTTTTCTTGTTAGTTTGGCCGAGGTTGATGCTGTCTAGCGGAGTTTTGGATTCCGATGCAGATTAGGTTTGGGTGGCGCGCACCCTACGTTGCGGGTAAGGTGCGCTGAAGTCCTCGACGCATAACCTCTATATGTAGGGTGCGCCATAAGCACCCTACGTTTAAGTGTTTCGCAGTCTAGGTTTGCGGGTAATAGTCTTGAATTGCTTTTACTTCCATTGGGTTGGATTTGAGCGATCGAATTCCCGCTGCTGTGGCTTTAGCACCGGCTATTGTCGTAATAATCGGAATTTTGTAAGTCAAAGCTGTGCGGCGAATAAAGATGCCGTCGGCGCGGGATTCTTCGCCGGAAGGCGTGGTAATAATTAGTTGGATTTTCTCATTCTTGATCGAGTCCAACAAATTCGGCCGTCCTTCATGCAGTTTCAATTCCAAATCTACGTCTAAACCTTGCTCTCGCAAAACTTTGCGGGTGCCGTGAGTTGCTACTACTTTGAAACCCAATTCCAAAAATTCCTTGACAACCGGTACAACTGCTAGTTTATCGCGCTCGCGCATAGAAACCAGCACGGTTCCCGACAGCGGCATTAATTGTCCCGCGCCGAGTTGAGCTTTGGCAAATGCTTTGCCAAAATCTGTGTCAATCCCCATTACTTCGCCGGTCGATCGCATTTCCGGCCCTAACAAAGTATCAGTCCCTGGGAATTTGGCAAACGGTAGCACAGCCTCTTTCACGGAAACGTGAATTGGTACAATCTCTTTCGTAAAACCCAAAGCTTCCAGAGTTTGACCGGACATGACTCGCGACGCGATTTTTGCTAGCGGAACTCCGATCGCCTTGGAGACAAAAGGTACTGTTCGAGAAGCGCGCGGGTTAGCTTCCAAAATGAAAACTTCTTCCCCTTGAACGGCAAATTGAATGTTCATCAACCCGATCACTTTCAGGGATTTTGCTAATTCTATCGTCCAGCGGCGGATTGTTGCCAAAGCTGCGTCAGAAAGCGTTTGGTAAGGGATAGAACAAGCAGAGTCGCCGGAGTGAATTCCCGCTTCTTCGATGTGTTCCATAATACCGCCGATTGTGACATTGCCAGTAGTATCGGCGATCGCATCTACATCGACCTCGATCGCATTTTCCAAGAACTTGTCAATTAAAATCGGATGATCCGGTTCTACGTGTACGGCATAAGTCATGTAGCGTTCCAATTCTGCATCGGAATAAACAATTTCCATTCCTCGCCCGCCCAACACGTAACTCGGCCGCACCACCACCGGATAACCGATCCGTTGAGCTACGATTAAAGAATCCTCAAAACTCCGCGCCAAACCGTTAACAGCTTGCTGAATATCCAACTCCCGCAGAATCTTTTCAAATCTTTCTCGGTCTTCAGCAGTATCAATTGAATCCGGCGAAGTTCCCCAGATTTTTGTTTGTACGTCAGGATGATTTTCGAGAGCCTTTTGTAAAGGAAGTGCCAATTTTAACGGCGTTTGTCCGCCAAATTGAATGATTACTCCCTCGGGATTTTCCGCCTCGATGATGTTGAGAACATCTTCTTTTGTCAGCGGTTCAAAATACAGGCGATCGCTGGTATCGTAATCTGTCGAAACCGTCTCCGGGTTCGAGTTGACCATAATTGTCTCAAACCCGTCTTCCCCTAGGGAATAGGAAGCGTGACAGCAACAGTAATCAAACTCAATCCCCTGTCCGATCCGGTTCGGCCCGCCGCCTAAAATCATCACTTTTCGCTTGGTAGAAGGCAAAACTTCTGACTCCGGCGCGAGACTGTGACTGACTGGTGAAATCTTCTTTTCTTCATCGCCCAAGTCCCAAATTGCCGCGCCCACTTCGTAGGTGGAATAGTAATAGGGTGTAAACGCTTCAAATTCAGCGGCACAGGTATCAACTGTTTTGTAAATCGGCACTACGCCCAACTCTTTGCGGTAGGCGCGGACTTCATCTTCCGATGTTTTGGTGGCGTAAGCAATTTGGCGATCGCTAAATCCCAACTGCTTTACTTCAAACATTGTCTCTTTTGTCAACTGCTTGAGCGCAGTCCGTTTCAAGAACTTCTCAGCTTCCAGCAATTCCTGCATTTTATCCAAAAACCAGGGGTCGATTGCTGTGAGCTCGAAGACTTCTTCCACCGACATTCCCATCATCATCGCGTGGCGAACTGTAAAAATGCGATCGGGATTTGGCGTCCGCAATCCGGCGCGAATTTGTTCCAAACTCGGCAATTTTTCCGGTTTGTCGCACCCGAAACCCGCGCGACCGGTTTCCAATCCCCGCAGCGCTTTTTGGAAAGATTCGTTGAAGGTTCGCCCGATCGCCATTACCTCCCCAACTGACTTCATTTGCGTTGTCAGAGTCGGTTCGGAACCGGGGAACTTTTCAAAGGCAAATCGGGGAATCTTTGTAACCACGTAGTCAATTGTCGGCTCAAAAGACGCCGGAGTTTTCTTGGTGATATCGTTGGAAATTTCGTCTAGGGTGTAACCTACCGCTAATTTTGCCGCCATTTTTGCAATGGGGAAACCCGTTGCTTTCGAGGCCAAGGCGGAGGAACGGGAAACTCGGGGGTTCATTTCAATGACGATGAAATCTCCGTTGACTGGATTGACGGCAAATTGAATGTTAGAACCGCCAGTTTCCACTCCGATTTCGCGGATAATTTTCACCGAAGCATCCCGGAGGCGCTGATATTCTTTGTCTGTGAGAGTTTGAGCCGGCGCGACGGTGATCGAATCGCCAGTGTGGACGCCCATCGGGTCGAGATTCTCGATCGAACAAATAATCACCACATTATCTGCCAAATCCCGCATCACTTCCAGTTCGTACTCTTTCCAACCAATCAAAGATTGTTCGATCAAAATTTGCGATACCGGACTAGCATCAACGCCACCTTGCGCCATTTCTTCAAACTCTTCTTGATTGTAAGAAATGCCGCCTCCCGTGCCGCCCATTGTGAAAGCAGGACGAATAATTAACGGATAACTGCCGATTTGGTGCCCGATTGCTTTGGCTTCGTCGAGATTGTTGGCAATTCCCGAAGGGCAAACAGCGACGCCAATTCGCGCCATCGCTTCCTTAAATAAAAGTCTGTCTTCCGCCATTTCAATTGCCGGCAACTTAGCGCCAATTAACTCGACGTTGTACTTTTCCAAAACGCCATTTTTAGCGAGTGCAACTGCTAAATTTAACGCCGTTTGACCGCCCATTGTCGGTAAAATTGCTTGAGGTTTTTCTTTGGCGATGATTTGTTCGAGGATGGCGGGCGTTAGAGGTTCGATGTAAATGCGATCGGCAGTTTCTGGATCGGTCATAATTGTTGCAGGGTTGGAATTCACCAACACTACTTCAAAACCTTCTTCTCGCAAAGCTTTGCAAGCTTGCGTCCCCGAATAGTCGAACTCGCACGCTTGGCCGATAACAATTGGGCCGGAACCAATGAGAAGAATCTTTTTTAAGTCTTGGCGACGGGGCATAGGTTCGTAATTGGTAATTGGACAAGATTAATGATTAACTCGACATTTTTGCATCAGTCTTAGAAACAGGCTTTCTGAGCTGTTCCACCAAAAGCTTACTCAAAATAGTGCAAGTTTTGTTGTTAATTTGAAATTGTGCACTATTATCAGCATTTTGGAAGCGGAACCTCGCGACTCCGGCTGGCAGACACCGCCAGCTAACCAGAAATATTGATTGGAAAAGGGTACACTCGATCGGTAAATCCAGACTATTTTAAGTGTTGCGGTCAAATCGTGTTCTAAAATACACAATCCGTGTCTTCTGCCGGATTAATCATTGTAGGGACACGGCAGTGGCGTGTCCTGATTGTGGGGAACGGGTGAAATTAACCGGAGTGGATGATGAAATTTCCCGTAGCTTGCGGGCGGGTGCCCGACGCCATCGGCCGATCGGATGTGACAATCTTAGATCCAGCAATGTGCGGGAATTGAAGACACGGCGGGAGTGCGGTGTCCCTACCCCAAAAACAGGACACGGCAATGCGGTGTCCCTACCCCAAAAGGAGGACACGGCAATGCGGTGTCCCTACGGTATTTCATCCAATTTTTAGGCTTTGCGCGATCGGCCGATCGGGACGCTGACAAATTGTCCCGGCTTTGCACCTCGCTGTGGCGGGTTCCAATCGCTAACGGCCGCAAAACAAGGCCGGTAAAAGGTGTGGATGGTTTCTAACACGGTCTTGCGGGAACTGACAACCGCGATTCGCACGACTTCCTGTTCGGATGCTGCTGATTCGGAATTTGGGCGATCCTCTCCTCCTATCTCCCCATCTCGCTCAACCTTTAGCTGCGGTAAGGACACGGGGCTGTGCGGTAAGGACACGGGGCTGTGCGGTAAGGACGCGGCAGTGCCGTGTCCCTACCGATTTCAGGTGCTTTTGAGAATTGGTATTCAAACTATTAGGAGACTTAGAAACCGGGTTTTTCAGTGTGATGTTTGTTTAGGTAGCAGCTACTGCTTTTTGCCTCCGAGAGGGTGGTCTCCGAGAATATTAAGATGCTCGACATCATGGAATGTGTCAAGTATCAGGTAAAATATGAAATCGTTCTCAAAGCTTAAAATCAAAAATCTAAAATACAAATATGGCTAGAACTCCCAGCGAATATTCCGTGCACCTGCTGCTTCAGGGCGGCCACCGCGAAGAAATCCGTTTCGCAACGCTGCAAGATTTTCAACTGTGGTACAGCAAAACCCTGGTTCCCAAACAAGATTCGTCAGAATTTCTCAATGTCCCGATCAAAAATATTCAAGGCGAATACATGGTTGTTCGGCCTACCAGCGTTCTTGGAATTCGCGTAGAACCGATATTTAGTTCTAGCATCGAGCGATACGAGGAATAAGGAAAGTTATCAATTGAGTAGGAAAGATTGGAAATTGAGCAAGATTTTTAGATATCAATTATTGGCGATCGCCTGTTGCGTTTTGGCGATCGCTTTTTCGGTGCCCGCCGTTGCAGTTCCGTCGCTGCAACCAATTAGTGCAAATCAGTTACAAGCGAGTGAATTGGAGTCGATCGGGCTTGACGCTCAAATCTGGGGCGTTCAGGGCAAAGCCGGAGATAAAGAATTGCTGTTAAAGTCGATCGACAACAGCCTCCGCTATCTCGACTCCCAGGGCGCTGCAAGTGCTTACAGCCGCTATGGGGTCGCAGGAATTACGCGCGATCGAGTTCGCCGTTCCCTCGATCGATTCCGCCAATTAGTTGTCAGTTCCACAACCCCTGCACAACTCCAGGAATCTGTCAAGCGCGAATTTGTTTTTTACAAATCCACGGGCAAAGACGGCAAAGGAACAGTTGCATTTACGGGTTATTTCGAGCCGACTTACTCCGCATCTCGCACGCCGAATTCCGAATACCGCTATCCCCTGTACCGCGTGCCGCCAAACATGGGTTCTTGGCCGAAACCTCACCCGACGAGATTGGAGTTGGAAGGCGCAGATGCTTTGCAGGCAAGCAAAGGATTGCTGCGGGGATTAGAATTAGTTTGGTTGCGCGATCGGTTCCAAGCATTTCTCGTGCACGTTCAAGGTTCCGCAAGATTGCAGCTAACAGACGGCGCAGTCATGACAGTGGGTTTCGCCGGCAAAACCAGTCAGAGTTATACAGGTGTCGGGCGAGAATTAGTTAAAGACGGCAAGTTTAGTTTAGAAGAGTTAACTTTGCCCAAATTAACCGAATATTTCACCAATTTTCCGGCGGAAATGGACAAGTATTTGCCGAAAAATCAAAGCTTTGTGTTCTTCCGGGAAACCAACGGAGCACCGCCGACTGGCAGCATTGGAGTGCCCGTAACTGCCGAAAGGTCGATCGCCACCGACAAAGCCTTAATGCCACCGGGCGCGCTAGCATTAATTAGCACAAAATTGCCTTATCCGAATGCGGCGGGAAAACTCGAACAAAGTGCCGTAAATCGGTATGTTTTGGATCAGGATACGGGTGGTGCAATCAAAGGCGCGGGCAGAGTTGATGTATTTATGGGGACGGGAAACTCGGCGGGCGATCGGGCCGGTTATATCAACTCAACTGGAGAACTGTATTATCCGCTTTTAAAGTAGGTAAAACTATCTGCATTCATCTGCGTTCATCTGCGGTTAAAAAATCCCCAACTCAAATGCTAAACAAAATTTGGCAATTCATCAAACAACTAATTCAGCGATTGTTCAAAACCCAACCATCCCATCCCCCAGCCCACCAACAGCCCCTTCCACCAACCCTGACAGACGCCGAATACGAGGCGAAATTCATGGAAATTCTCGAAGGAGTGAATCAAGGCTGGAGTAGAGGAGATGTCGCCGGATTTCTAATTGCAAAACGCCTCAAAGATGCGGAATTAGCCGCTTGGCTGCGCCGATTTGGGGTTCGATTATTAGAGGGCGAAAGCGGCGGGGATGTCGCCGCTGCGGATGCGGTCGAATCGGTTCAGGAATTGGCGCAGCGGCTGCTGTTATTGAGTAGAATTCGTGACGGGGAATTGGGAGATGTTGCGAGAAAAGTTAGCCGGGAGATATTAGCAAGATTTCCGCTACCGATTGTTGAGGATGATGTTGGGAATGGGAATGTTATTGAGGCAGTATTTGTTGGTGATGGTTTGGGTTTTTCTGGGGAAGAATAAATTGCTACAAATATCAATTGCTTGTTAGAATAGAATATCCTTGCATCCCAAGTCCCCAATCCCAAATCCCAAATCGAATGACACAAGTAATCGGCATCGACTTAGGTGGCACCGCAATTAAACTCGGCAGATTCAGCGAAGACGGCATTTGTCACCAATCCTTAACTGTCCCAACTCCTCAACCGGCAACGCCTGAAGCCGTTTTAGCCGCCATCACCGATGCTATTTTACAACTGAATCCACAAGAAAATGCTGTATGTGCGATCGGCATTGGAACACCAGGCCCCGCAGACGCCGCCGGCAGAATAGCCAGAGTCGCAATTAACCTCAAAAACTGGCATAACGTCCCCTTAGCTGACTGGTTGGAAGCCAAAACCGGACTGCCGACAATATTAGCAAATGATGCCAACTGTGCCGGTTTAGGAGAAGCTTGGTTGGGTGCGGGACGGCACTTTAAAAACCTAATTTTACTAACTTTAGGTACAGGAGTCGGCGGTGCAGTTATCCTAGACGGCAAACTATTTGCAGGGCATCTAGGCGCGGCAGGAGAACTAGGATTGATTGCTATAAATCCCGACGGCCCGGAGTGCAACAGCGGCAATCGCGGTTCTTTAGAACAGTACGTTTCCGTGCAAGCAATCCGCCGCGAAACTGGTTTAGAACCCATAGAATTAGCAAATTTAGCTAAATCTGGAGATGCCAAAGGTTTAGAATATTGGGAAAATTACGGGCGCTATCTCGGTATCGGTTTAGCAAGTATAATTTATATTTTGACGCCGGAAGCTATTATTATCGGCGGCGGAATTAGTGCAGGTGCAGCATTTTTCTTGCCGACTGTTCGAGAAGAAATTGAGCGGCGGGTGCTGCCGAGTTCTCGCGAAGATTTGCAGTTATTGGTTGCTGAATTGGGCAATCAAGCAGGCATGGTAGGCGCAGCAAAATTAGCTTTTATGCAATATAGCGGGAATGGATAATTGGTAATTGGGCATGGGGCATTGGGCATGGGGCATTGGGCATGGGGCATCGGGCATGGGGCATTGGTAATTGGTAATTGGTAATTGGTAATTGGGCATTGGGCATTGGGAACTGGAACCAACAAATAATAAGAAATATAAGAAAAATAACAACTAACCACTAACGACTAACCACTCACTAATAACAACTAACCATCAGCCACTAACTAATGACTAATGACTAATGACTAATGACTTGTTCACGGCAGAGAGTGCCCAGTCGTATTTTTAATGTATTCCTGAATTCTTTGATAATCGTCCGAGTTGCCTTCGCGCATCAGAATAATATTAGTTGTGCTGTCAGGCAGGTAAAAGCTGATTAGCCGACCGTTCTGTTCGCAAGAAAAAGAGCTAATTCGACTCATATCGATCGCAAATTCTTTGCGGTCATAATTAATTTTAATCCACGAACCTTTAGAATTGCGGTCGATCGTTTTTTTGAGGTAATCGAGAACTTGCTTGTAAGCCTCATAATTGCCTTGGGGATTGAGGATAATCGGCTGACTGCTATTAGGGAGCCAAAATGTGATACGCTTGTTATCCAGTTCGCTAGAAAAAGCACTAATAGTGTCAAGGTCAATTATGTATGTACTTTTCTCATAAGTAAATTTGCTCCAGTAAGCCACAAAAACCCTCCTCAAACCTGCGTTTCCTGGTATTTTAGGATAGTTTGACAACTCATACCATTTTAGATTTTAGATTTTAGATTTTAGATTGGGCATGACTGATGACTATCGGGGCTTGGATCGCGGGCCTACAGTTGCATTCTTTTTTGAAACTGGTATCACCGTTGAAATCCCAGCTAAAAAGTTAAGTAAAAATATCAGCATTTTTACCTTCTGCCTTCTCCCTTCGGATACTAGCCCCCCAACCCCTATGCAGCGGGTCGGGGGGTGAGGTTTTACACTCGTTGAGAATGCTGCCCGATATCATGTCCGGTAAGTGCGACCCCAATCAAGTCCTATTGTTGGGTTGGGCGGGTTTTGTAATCTCGATTGTCTGCCCGATTTGAATATTGTGTTCACTCACCCGCCCCTACAGACATCCAATATATCAGAACTAATCGATCGGACAGGATGTGAGATCAGCTTCCTCCCAGTTTCCCAGCCACCAAGTCGAAAGCCTCAGCTTCTAAAACATTCTGCTTGCCCTGGCTGCTGGCCGCCTGGATAAACCCCTGAAACAAGGGGTGGGGGGCGCTAGGTCGAGATTGGAATTCGGGGTGAAATTGACTGGCTATGAAAAAGGGATGGTTGGGCAATTCGATCATTTCTACCAATCGGCCGTCGGGAGATGTGCCGGAGACTGCATAACCTGATTCTAAGAAAAGATTGCGGTAGGCGTTGTTAAATTCGTACCGGTGGCGGTGCCGCTCGTAAATCACTTCTTTCTGATAAAGTTTGAAAGCTAGGGTGTCTGGGTTGACGCGGCACGGATACAAACCCAGTCGCATTGTACCGCCCAAATCGACTACATCTTGCTGTTCTGGCAATAAATTAATTACCGGATTTGCGGTATCGGGGTCAAATTCAGCGCTGTTGGCATCCTCTAGTTGGGCGGTGTTGCGCGCCCATTCAATCACAGCACACTGCATCCCCAAACACAATCCCAAAAAGGGAATTTTGTGGTGTTTGGCATATTCGATCGCCGCTATTTTGCCGTCAACTCCCCGAATCCCAAAACCTCCGGGCACAACAATGCCGTTGATATCTTTGAGATAATTTTCGAGGTTTCCCGATTCTAAATCTTCTGAGTTAATCCAGTGCAAATTTAGGTCGCAGCCGATCGAGATTGCTGCGTGCCGCAAAGCTTCGACCACCGAAAGATAAGCATCGTTCAACCGCACGTATTTGCCCACCAAAGCAATATCAATCTTGTGATTGGGACTGTAAAGTCGGTTGACTAAAGTTTGCCACTGAGTCAAATCGGGTTGCCGCGGTTCGAGTTGCAGCAAATTGATGGTTTGTTCGGCCAAACCTTCTTGTTCCATCATCAGAGGTACTTCGTAGATACTTTTAGCATCTTGAGCGGTGATGACGCATTCTTCGGGGACGTTGCAGAATTCCGACAATTTCTGTTTCATGCCCAAAGACAGCGGGCGATCGCACCGACAGACTAAAATATCTGGTTGAATGCCGATCGAGCGCAATTCCTTCACCGAATGCTGAGTCGGTTTAGTTTTCATCTCCCCAGCCGAAGGAATCCAAGGTATCAGCGTGACGTGCATATACACCACATTTTGCCGCCCGACATCCTTGCGAAACTGGCGAATTGCCTCCAAAAACGGCAAAGATTCAATATCTCCCACCGTTCCGCCAATTTCCGTAATCACCACATCGGGATTGGTATTTTTTGCTACTCGGTGAATTCGCTCTTTAATCTCGTTAGTGATGTGCGGAATCACCTGCACCGTACTCCCCTGATACTCGCCGCGGCGTTCTTTATTGATCACCGCTTGATAAATGGAACCCGTGGTGACGCTGTTGAGGCGAGACATGGAAGTATCGGTAAAACGCTCGTAATGCCCCAAATCCAAATCGGTTTCTGCACCGTCTTGAGTCACGAACACTTCCCCGTGCTGAAACGGGCTTAGAGTGCCGGGGTCAACGTTAATATAGGGGTCTAGCTTCAAAATCGAGACAGAATAGTCCCGCGACTTTAACAAGCGCCCGAGGGAGGAAGCGACAATCCCCTTGCCGATACTGGAAACCACGCCGCCGGTCACAAACACAAATTTGCTCATAGGATTTTCGACTCTAGATGTTTCAATGTCAGGTCAGACTCAAATGTGACATAGGTAATCCATAAGGGCAACCGCGGGGGATTGCCCCTACACCCATTTGACCTATCATTGAGGATTGTTATGTGCTTGCAACCAAGTTGTCAAATCTGACAAAGTGGTAAAGTCTAATACAGCCTCTCCTAAACTCTCTAATTGCTCAGCAGATAACTGACCGATGCGGGTTTGGGTATCCGAAGACAGCGCGCCTAGACTGCGTTCTAACTGGCGAGTAATTAATCGCAAATTCCCTTGTTTTATACCTTGTTCGATGCCTTGCTCGATACCTTGTTCGATACCTTCTGCGAGGGCTATTTTGGTAGCTAGACTAATGGAGCCACGCTGGTCTTGAATCCACATTTCTCGCTTATCTAAATCATCTAATTCCTGAGCATTTAAATTCGCTGTACTGGCAATTATAAAAGCCTGTTTCAGTTCCTCTACATTTCCCAATTCTTCTGGAACAGACTGTAAAGCTTGAGCTGTTTTCATGAAATATATCCACTTATCTGTCAAGGTTTCTAATTCATCTAGTTCCTTGTTGAATTTTGGTAACTCCACAAACACCAACTCAAACTGATCCGCTAGATAATCTACTAAAAATGTCTTTTCTTTGAATGTAAAGTGCGAAATCACTGTATCCATGTTCTCAAACATTTTAAAATCTGTAATCGTCAGAGCAATCACAGGGTTTAACTTGCTGTAACCACTTCCTGTGCTTAGCTGCATTGAATAAGTTTTAGTTGCATTATACAAAACCCGCTGCTGAAAGTATTCTACATTCAAAACCTGCATTTCAATAATCACTGTTTTGTCACCAGTAATCTTGGCTTTAACATCCAAGTAAGTATCTTTGATCCCTTTAATGTTTGGAGCTAAATAGGGGTCGATAATTTCTAAATCTTCGATGACGGGCTGTGCTTCGTAAAGGAGCGCATTCAAGAAACTAATTAAAATGTTTTTACTGTCAGCAGAGCCGAAGATTTTTTTAAAGGCAAAGTCGGTTTTGGGGTTGATAAAATTCATGGTAATTACAATTTATTAGGATTTGAGGGGTTTCGGTTAGAGCTATTTATTTAACTATCATACAATCTTCTAGGTAGGGTTCGCGGACGATCGCCCCAACCGACCTCACCCAAATACGGATGCAAGCCAGCGACAGGAGTCGGCCAGAGCCATGATTGCTCAAACAAAAGTTCCAGCCCCCTCAAGCCCCTGTGGAGTCAATTTAAAATCGGCACAAGCCCTGAGTCATTTCCCAAAAAGCTAACTCAGGAACGTTTCGCCAATGGTAAGGTCATGGTAAACAAAGCATCTCAAATCTGAAGAGAAAAAACAGCTATGAAGTTTGTCTGCGTTATATCCCCCGAACGGTTGCTTTCTGCTGGTATCGCATTGCTCGCAGCGATCCTCTTCGAGGGCTTCGCTAACGAGTGCGGCGCGTGGCTCGCTCCAAATGCGGCCCGGGCACAAGCTCCTGGGGAAAATTATTCGTCTTTGTCGCCGAAAATCCTCGCTAGTAACGATGTTAATTGCAATGACGGACGATCGCCCCAAACTAGGTGTCCAGTCGGCGGTTTGTTCGTCAAAACTCAAAATACGGCCCGAGAACAAGTCTTTCCTCTCAAACAAACTGAAGTTAAAGCCAAAATTGCTGGCAATATCTCCCGCGTCGAAGTTGTTCAGAAGTTTGAAAATCCTTTTCCCGAATCTTTAGAAGCTGTTTATGTATTTCCTTTGCCCGACGAAGCGGCGGTGGATGACATGGAAATTAAAATCGGCTCACGAACTATTAAAGCTGATATCAAACGCCGCGATGAAGCTGTGGAAATTTACCAAAAAGCCAGACAGCAAGGCCGGACTGCGGGTTTGTTGGAACAAGAACGCGATAATATTTTTACTCAGTCTCTCGCTAATATCAAACCGGGAGAAAAAATTGAAGTTACGATTCGCTACACGGAAAGTCTCAAGTTTGCCGGCGGCGATTACGAATTTGTGTTTCCTATGGTGGTAGGGCCTCGCTATATTTCGGGAAATACGACCGATGCCGATCGCATTAACCCGCCTGTCTTGCCTCCAGGAACGCGATCGGGTCACAATATCGGTGTTTCAGTAGAAATAGATGCCGGAGTTGCGATCGGCGATGTCCGCTCTACTTCCCATCAAATTACAACTGACCGCAGCGGCAATATTGTGCGAGTCCAATTAGCTAACTCTGACACAATTCCCAATAAAGATTTAATTCTGCGCTATCGAGTGGCGGGCGAAAATACTCGGGCAACTATTTTGACTCAATCGGACAAGCGGGGCGGTCATTTTGCTACTTATCTGATTCCGGCCTTAAACTACAAAACTAATGAAATTGTACCTAAAGATGTCGTCTTTCTGATGGACACTTCCGGTTCTCAGCAGGGCGAACCGCTGGCAAAATCTAAGGAGTTGATGCGCCGCTTCATTCAAGGGCTGAATCCCAACGATACTTTTACTATTATTGATTTTGCCAACACTGCGCAAGCGCTTTCAACAACTCCTTTAGCAAATACGGCTGCCAACCGACAAAGCGCCATTAATTATATCGAAAAGTTGCAGGCTAACGGCGGCACAGAACTGCTTAACGGCATTCAAACAGTGATGAATTTTCCGGCAGCGGCAACGGGAAGGCTGCGGAGTATTGTACTAATTACTGACGGTTACATTGGCAATGAAAAAGAAGTGCTTGCGCTGGTTCAGCGGAGTCTGAAACCGGGAAATCGACTTTATAGTTTTGGCGTCGGCGGTTCGGTGAATCGGTTTTTGATCGACCGTTTGGCCCAAGTGGGAAGAGGCACGTCTCAAGTAATTCGTCAAGATGAACCGTCAGCAGAAGCGGCAGAAAAGTTTTTCCGTCAAATTAATAGTCCGGTATTGACTAATATTCAAATTAGTTGGGAAGGAATGGGGGAAAAACCGGAGATTTATCCGATCGCGCCCCCAGACTTATTTACCAGTCAGCCGCTGGTTTTGTTTGGCAAAAAGACCGATCGAGCTAACGGCCAACTTCGCATCCGCGGCACTCTTGCAGGCGGCAAAGCTTACGAGCAGATTTTACCTGTCAATTTTGCTCAAGCCGGCGGCGCGCGGCAGCGGGAGTCTACTTCAGTCTCAGCAACCGCTACGGATTTTGGCAATCCGGCGGTAGCTCAACTTTGGGGTCGATCGCGCATTAAAGATTTAATGAATCAAATGTTTGGTGCCGAGACTAAATCTTTGGTGGAAGCTGTGACTAATACTGCTCTGACTTATCGCTTGCTGTCGGAATACACGGCTTTTGTAGCTGTGAGCGAAGAAGTGCGAGTCGAACCAGATGGATCTCGTCGCCGCGTGCAAGTGCCTGTGGAATTGCCGCAGGGTGTCAGCTATGAGGGTATTTTCGATTCGGAGAGAGCCGAATCAACGAGGGGAGGCACTCGCAACTTTGGCGGGATCGGCAGCCCGCTACCGGTGAGTCCAGCTCCTGCTGTGGCGCGGCCGCGAGGTTACGGCGAGTTGCAACCCCAGCAGTCAAAAGCTTCTCGCTGGGAAGTAGTCAGTGCCGAAGGGTTGGATGCCGGGGCGATCGCCGCTTTGACTCAATACCTGCAATCTGTTAATCTCCCGGCGGGGGTTAGCGGTGAAACGGTGTGGGAGTTATCGGTACAAGACGGCCGCGTGGCGCGAGCGGCGATCCTCTTCGAGGGCTTCGCTAACGACACTCAAACATCGACGCTGCAAGCAACAGACGCCGTAGAGACTCTCAAGAGGGCTTTGAGTTCCTGGCAACCTCCCGCAGGATTGAAGGGCAAGCTGCGCCTGAAGTTGCGAATTACTGTCGATCGTTAAGGAAGGACTATCTATAGCGGTTCTCAAGAAAGTGAGGTATGCCCAATGCCCAATGCCCAATGCCCAATGCCCAATGCCCAATGCCCAATGCCCAATGCCCAATGCCCAATGCCAGATAGTACCTCATATTACTGAGAAAGGCTATATGTCACGAAACATTAACTTTTGATTCAAAAATACCGAAAGGGCGATCGCTACCGCGAGGAAGATATAAAATCTTTATTAAGAGATTGCCTTTAAACAGAAAGTGATGTTATTAGGAGTTATACCGTTTCAGGCTTTGCCTCAAACGGTATAACTCCTAATACAGTTCCATTTCTGAAACAACCTTAAGAGTAAAGATTTCTCGATCGAACTCCCCAATCAGAGAAGGTATCACGCCCTATGGAAGTTAGCGAACTGCTCAACAATTACGAAAAAGGACAAAGAGACTTTACTGGAGCCGATCTGGGCGGGGCAAATCTCAGCGGAGCAATCTTAATCGGAGTCAACCTTTCGCGAGCTAATCTTTCCGGGGCGAACCTCAGCAGAGCGTTTCTCACCAAAGCAACACTCAAAGGCGCACAGATGCAAAGAACAAATCTAAGTTTTGCCAAAATGGGCGAAACCCAACTATCAGGCGCAGATTTGACAAAAGCCAATCTCAGCGGAGCTTTTTTGGTAAAAGCAAAATTGCCGAGAGTAAAGTTAAGCGGCGCAACTTTAACCGGCGCAAACCTGCGGGGTGCTGTGTTGTGGAATGCCAATTTGTGCAGCGCTGACTTGCAATTAGTTAACTTGCTGGGCGCGAATCTGACGGGAGCTAATTTTAAGTGGGCAAACCTTTACGGTGCAAAGCTCAACAGTGCAAAACTTTTTGGAGCTCAATTAACCGGAGTCAGTTTGCGGCGAGCGCAGTTGACAGGGGTGAATCTCTGCGGTGCAGATTTGAGCGGCGTCAACGTGAGCGAAGCTAAACTAATGGGAGCTAATTTGGAAGGCTCGAATTTGGCGGGGGCGAATTTCAGCGCGGCTCAGTTGCGGGGAGTGAAATTGGCGGGAGCAAACTTAACCGGGGCTAAGTTGAGGGGAAGTTGTTTGAGAGGGGCAAATCTGAATTGGGCAAAGCTGTGTCAAGCTGATTTGATGGCAGCAGATTTGAGCGAGGCGACGTTAATAGGAGCTAATTTAGATAATGCTTTGTTGGCGGGAGCTATTTTGCCGGAATCTACTAGGCGCTATTTTTCCTTGGCTGCGGCGGGCAAAATCAATTCTTGGGAAGTTGCAGAAATTAATTGTTGACTGTTGACTGTTGACTGTTGACTGTTGACTGTTGACTGAATAAGTAATAACTATGACTGTTAATTTTGGGGTGGTGCTGGTAACTGCGGCATCGGAGGCGGAGGCGGAGAATATCGCTAAATCTCTAGTTGAACACAAGCTGGCTGCTTGTGTGAGTTTGTCGCCAATTCGCTCGATTTATACTTGGCAAGGCGAGATTCATGCCGAGTCAGAGTGGCAGTTGGTGATTAAAACTGATTTGGCTAAATTTGAGGCTTTAAAAACAAAAGTTCAGGAACTCCATTCCTATGAAGTTCCCGAAATTATTGCTATTCCTATTATCGCTGGCAGCGATGCTTATCTGAATTGGATCGGCAAATCTTTAAGTTTGCAGTCAGAAGTTTAGGGAGCATCCCAATTTGGTAAAAAGCGTTTTTTAGGAGTGCGAGCGTCCCGCTCGCTTGCGTATTTCTAGCGAGCGGGACGATCGCACTCCTGTGAAGGCAAAAATGGGATACTCCCGGACTTTAGTCCTAAATTATCCAATGATATCGTTTCCGGTTGCATTGGAATTAATATAACCCGAAATCAGGACACGGCAGTGCCGTGTCCCTACCATTAATCTGGAGTAGGGAAACGGCACTGCCGTGTCCTCTATATCATTCCGGCGCAGCCGGAATTGATATGATATCGTTTCCGGTTGCATTGGAATTATATATTTCGATCGACAAGAGTGCGAGCGTCCTCGCTCGCTATATAGGTAGCGAGCGAGGACGCTCGCACTCTTATAATTCCGATGCTACCGGATTTGATATGAAGAGGGACTGAAGTCCCTACTACAAACGCTCAGAAACCTATTAATTATGACTGCTAGGGCCGATGACGCCAACTTTGTGGCGAAAACTTAGTTCGCCGCCGAACCAGCCTGTAATGCCCAGCAAGGTTGCCACGACGATCGAAATTGCTAAACCTGTATATACGATCGGCTCCGCCGGATTTCCTTGTCGCAACACCAGGTTAATCAGGGAAAGTACCAAAGCCGCCACATTGCCGCCCATGTGCAACCAACCGGCACTGCGATCGCGCACTCTTTTAATTTTGAAAAAATCTAAAAAGCCCGTGATTCCCGCCAAAATCCCCGCACCAAAACCGCAACCGATCAGCCAAACCGAAGCTCTCGCCCAAAAAGGATCGCTTGTCAGCCAATAACCGATATCCGTGCCGGCGGCTCCTACTAAAAAGGCTACCGGAAACACGATCAGCACTGGGTGAAGGGGATGACCGGCAACTGAAACTGTACTTGTAATGCCGGCATCGCGATACTCTGTGTCGTCACTTTCGAGAATCGGCGGAATATTGGGATAGGGCGTACTATTTCTTTGATTTGTTTCCATGATTTCTACAGATAACTTTTGTACAACAAACCCGTTTTTATTGGAGTGAACTTAATCCCAAATCCGCTCGCCATTTTCGTCAACGCGGGCCTGCCGAATTACGTCGGAAATTTCGTCGGCATCTTTGACGTGGTGCAAAGCTTTCTTTTCCCCGTCTGCTTCTTCTACGATCACATAAGTTGGAACTGTAACAACCTCTCCCGTGATGTCTGGCACGCTATCTACTGCCAGTTGCTGGGCTTTTTCTTCGATGGTTTGCGGTTCGTCGGAAATGCGATCGCCCGGATTGACAGTGCGCTCCATATCTTTGCCTGGTTTGTCGATACTCATAAAAACCTCTCTGGTATTTCTAATTTTTTGCTGACTCTAATTCCTACTATTGAACGAAAAATCTCCCTGCACAAACATCTCCCGACGGGTGGAAGTTTCAGTTAGGGCGATCGCAGGCAGCCTCTACCTACAGGAAGAGGATTTTCGGCTTGTTGCGAAAAAACCTAAGCTAAAATCGAAGCATGATATTTTCCGTCCCTTTGAATTGCTCATGAAAAGTTACGATTGGATTGTTGTCGGCGGCGGCATTACGGGTGCGGCGCTGAGTTACGAACTGGCAAAAAAAGGTTTTGCTGTGCTGCTTTTGGAACGAGATGCTACCATGCAAAATGCGACTCGTTTTAGTTACGGTGGCTTGGCTTATTGGTCTGGGACGACTGATTTAACTCGTCAATTGTGTCGGGAAGGTATCGAACACCACCGCAATTTATCGACCCAATTAGATGCTGATACTGAGTTTCGCGAGTTGGATTTGTTGCTGACAATTGATGCGGGTACTGATGCGGAAAAAGTAGCAGCTAATTACGCGCATTTTGCGATTGTTCCGCAGCTTTTGAGCGTTGCAGAAGCTGGCGAGTTGGAACCTTTGCTGAATAAAAGCGCGATCGCCGGAGCTCTGAGGGTGCGTCACGGTCACATTTCGCCGACTTCCACAAATAAAGCTTACTGTCAAGGGTTTCTGCGGTTGGGAGGAACAATAGAATTTGCTGAAGTAATTGGGTTTATAGAAGAGGGAAATCGGATTTCGGGAGTCAAGACGGCGCAGGGAATTTATTGTGGCGAAAATACTGTTGTTTGTGCTGGAGGTTGGAGTCGGAGTTTGCTGAAGCTGGCTGGTATTTCTGTGGGAGTTTATTTTACTCGCGCGGAGATTTTGTCAACAGCACCTGTGGATTTGAAACTCAGGACTTTTGTGATGCCTGCGCTATTAAAACGTTTTGAATTGGAAGCTGAATCGAGTAGAATTGAGGTGGATTTTCTTTGGGATGAACCGGGTAAAGAGTTGCTGTCGCCAAGTTTAGATTCGGGTGCAATTCAATTTAATGATGGGAGTTTGCGGATCGGGCAATTGTCTCGCACTTTGAGCGATTTGAATGCTAAAGTCGATCGCGAAACCAGCGAAACGGCAATTCGTGCAGGAATCGGCAAGGTTTTGCCTGATTTGGCAGGTTTACCGGCAACTTGGCACGATTGTATTGTGGCATTTAGCGCTGATAATTTGCCCGTAGTGGGGCCGATTGGATCTCGACCTGGATTGCACGTTTTTTCGGGTCTCAGCAATCCTTTGGCTATTGTACCTGCTTTGGCTGAGCGATTTGCTAATTGGGCGGGGGGAGAAGAAGATAGGGCGATCGAGCTTTTGTCTCCCGATCGATTTATAGCAGAAGGATAAAGGAAGAAGGATAAAGGATGAAGGATGAAGGATGAAGGATGAAGGATAGATGACTAATGACTAATGACTAATGACTAATGACTAATGACTAATGACTAATGACTAATGACTACTGACTCATGACTCATGACTAAAAAAGGCAGCGCGACAATAAATGTAGTACCTTTACCGATCGCACTTTCCACACTTATTGTACCGCCGTGCAGGTCAACGATGTGTTTGACAATGCAGAGTCCCAAACCCGATCCTTTAATTTTGCCTACATTAGCACCCCGTTCAAACTGCTGAAATAGTTTTCCTTGATGTTCCGCTGTCATCCCTATTCCCTCATCTCGAACGCACAAAATTATTTGCTGGTTTTCGCAGCTTAATTCTAAACTGACATTGCCGCCGTTTGGGGAATATTTAAGGGCGTTTGAAAGCAAATTAGTCAGGAGGTGGTGCAGTAGTTTAGCATCGAGATTAGCGTGCAGCGGCTCTGTTGGGGCACGGAAAGTTAGGAGATGTTTGTCGGTGACGATCGGTTGCAGTTCTTCTAAAATACAGGTGCAGAAATCCGTGGCATTTATCGGATTTACATTCAAGGAAAGTTTGCCGGCTTCTGCTTTGCTGAGCATTAAAATATCCTCCAGCAATCCACTCATATTGCTGACGGCTTTTTTTATGCGACCGACATTTTTATTGCTCGTTCCTGGCGTCCTCTGCAATTCGCTATCTTCCAGCATTTCAGCCGATAGCTGTATGGTAGTTAAAGGAGTGTTTAAATCGTGGTATGCCATTGAAATAAAGCGCGATCGGTTTTCGCTTTTCGCTGCTGCTAATGCAATTAATTTTTTCATACTAACTGCTTCTTGATGTTTGCTCAGCGCTATCTTGATGGTGGCGTGCAGTTCTCTTTCTTTAAAAGGTTTGAGGAGGTAGCCGTAAGAACCAGTATTTTCGGCTCGCTGCAAAGTTTCGTCGTCGGCGTATGCAGTTGTATAGATAATTGGGATATCTAATTCTTGATTAATTCTTGCTGCTGTTTCTATGCCGTCAATGTTGCCTTTGATGACTATATCCATTAAGATTAAATCTGGTTCCATTTCGCCTGCGCGTTGGATGGCATCGGCTCCTGAAGAAACGATGTCGGCGATTTGATATCCCAAGTTTTCTAATTTGTGGGATAAATTTTTAGCAATTAATAGTTCGTCTTCTACAATCAAGATACTAATTAATTTTTCAGGACAATTCATAGTTTTACAACCTTTGAGAGTAGTTTAATTCGTTAAATTTTAAGTGAAATGTTGTGCAGGTTTGTCTTGACAGTTCGATGGTTCCTTCTAACTGCTCGGTTAAAGTGCAGACAACTTGAAACCCCATCGAGTTAGTTTTCCGAAAATCTAAGTTTTGAGGAAAGCCAATGCCGTTGTCCTTAACGAAAAGGTGGATTTCCCGATCGCTCGTTTGATAGCATTCTACACTAACTGTACCATTTGCGCCATCAGGAAAAGCGTGTTTCAGGGTATTTGAAACCAATTCATTGGCAATTAAACCGCAGGGAGTAGCGGTTTCAAGATTTAGGGAAATTGGTTCAGCTAATACCTGCAACAGAATTCGGTTGTCGCTAATATTGTAAGAGTGAAACAAGCTACTTACCAAATCTTCGAGATATTCGCCAAAATTAATTTTCGCCAGGTTGGTCGATCGGTACAGTTTCTCGTGAATCAGAGCCATAGAATAAAGACGATTCTGACTTTCTTCAAACATTTTGGCTATTTGCGGGTCGGCAACTGTGTTCGATTGCAATTCTAACAGACTGGCAACTACGCAGAGGTTGTTTTTGACGCGGTGGTGAATTTCTTTGAGCAAAATTTCTTTTTCTTTGAGGGAGTTTTTTAAATTTGCTTCCGCTTGTTTGCGATCGCTCAGTTCAGCTTGCAGTTGCTGGTAGAGTAGAGATTGCTGAATGGCGATCGCCAATTGATTCACCAACTGCTGAAATAAATTGATTTCCCATTCTTGCCAATCCCTGGGGCGCGAGCACTGGTGGGCAATCAGCAATCCCCAAAGTTGGCTGTGCTGAATAATCGGCACTACTAACTTTGCCCTAACTTGAATCTGTTTCATAAACTCCACCATACAAGGTGTAATGCAGGGGTCATCTAGTTCGGAGATCGCACAAATTCGCCCTTGCAAATAAAGCTGATAACTTTCAGGCGGAAAAGCATCTTCCCCAAAATATCTATTCACGAGTTGGCTGCATCCTTCTGCCACGGCTTCAGCAATGACTCGCCCGCCCTTTTTGGGTAAAATTTGATAAACCAAAACTCGATCGGCTAACAATACTTGCTGGAGTTCCGCAACCGTGGTGTTGAGAATTTCCTCTAATTGCAAAGACTGGCGGACGCGGCGGGCGATCGCCTCCACGAGCCGTTCTTGCTCGAACTGCTGCCCCCTAGCGATTTCGGCGTATTTAGAATTGCTGATATCGGCGGCATAACCAATAATTTCGATCGGAAGACTCCTGCTGTCAACCAATAGTTTCAGTTCCGTCCGCAGCCAGCGGTAAAGTCCGTCTCGGTGCAGAAAGCGGTACTCGCTAATGCAATTTTTACCTTCGGACAATTCAGAAAATTTAACTAGAAATTGTGGCCGATCTTCAGGGTGAATGCGGCTCGCCCAAAACTTAGGATTTGCTAACAGCTCTTGGGGGTCGTAGCCAACGATTGTCTTAACGTTGTCGCTGATGTAAGTAGTACAAAAATCCCCCGTCGGTGCGGCTGTAAAAATTACCGCCGGATTAGAAGCGAGCAAAAATTGCAGCCGTTCTTTTAACTGTTGCAATTCCATTTCTGCTCGCTTGCGGTAACTGATATCTTCGATCGCCCCCATGCTGTAGAGAGGAATGCCCTCGCGATCGCGGATCAGTGTCACCGTCAAGTTGGCCCACATCAACTCGCCATTTTTCTTAATCAAGCGTTTTTCCATTTGGAAGCGAGGAATATTGCCCTCCACCAACTGCTTAATTTGCTCCACATCTGCTTGTAAATCTTCTGGATGCGTGAGGTCAGTAAAGGTCATGGTAGCCAACTCCGCATCGCTATAGCCTAACATCTGGCGGTGAGCTTCATTCACTTCGATCGTGCGGTAGTCGCGCACGCTTGCCAAACAGATCGCGATCGGAGCATCGTCAAATAAGTTGCGAAACTTTTCCTCGCTCTTTTGCAGTGCAGCTTCTGCGTGTTTGCGAGCGGTAATGTCTCGGGCGACCCACATCACCCGATCGAGATCCAGCGGCGAAATACTGCCATCGAACCAGATTAACTTGCCCTCAATTTCCAGGCTGTATTCAACTCTGTGGGTTTTCTGAGTTGCCAAAGTTTGGCGAATGTAGCCCAGGGCAAAATTAGCTTCCGCTTCCGGGAAGACTTCGGCGAGGGTTTTGCCCAGCAGTTCAGGAGCCCGTTTGTACAGCAGTCCGGGAAGCGTAGGGGCAATTTTGAGGTAGTGGCCGCTTGCGTCGAAAACCAGCACCATATCCGTCATGGCATTAAACAGCGCCAGCATTTCGGCTTCGGAGTTTTGCAGTTTTTCTGCGGTCAATTTACCTGCTAATACGGCTTGTTTGTAGCGTTCAGTGCGTTGCTGGACTCGCTGTTCTAACTCTGCGTTGAGTTCTTGCAAAGCGGTTTCTGCAAGCGTGCGATCGCTTACATCTCGACCCACAGCTTGATACTCGACGATTTGTCCTGTTTCGTCAAAGATTGCCCGATCGATCCACTGGTGAGTGCGAATTTCCCCGCTCGGCAAAATTACTCGGTGTTCGGAAGTAAAAAAAGGCTTGTCGGGAGATAATAAATTATATTGCTCCAGAAAAGATTCTCGGTCTTCCTCTAAAATCAGCGGCAGGAAGCTGTTACCGAGCAAGTCTTCTGGTTGCACGCCGAAATAACGACAGTAAGCTTGATTGACAAATGTCCTTCTGCTGTCGGGGAGGTAGCGGCAAATCAGTTCGGTTTGGTCTTCCACAATTGCCCGGTAGCGGGCTTCGCTCTCCCGCAGGGCATTTTCGGCATTTTGGCGATCGCTGACTTGTTTTTCTAGTTCACAATTGCCGTCTAACAGTTCGGATTGTTCCGGGAGTTTTGCCGCTTCTTGGTGCAGTGCCTCCATCCAGCTATACATTGCTGGGCGTATCCTTTTTTCGCTGACTAAACCTACGGGCTGACCCCGTTCGTCCACAATTGGCAAGCAATCGATCGAGTATTGACAAAATAGCTTAAATGCGGTCAAAATATCTGTAAATTCTGATTCTTTTAAAACAATTAAATTCCGTGTCATTGCGTCGGCAACTTTCATGCCTTGCCATCCGTATTCGGCGGCGGCTAAGTTCAGCACATCTCCCGGGCTTAGCAGTCCGACTAGCTGATTTTCATCGACAACTAAGACGCAACTAATCGATGCTTTTACCGTTGCGTTTGAGTGCGGCGGTGAATTCGGCAGCCGACAAGGGTCGATCGCCCGACGCATCAGGGCGATCGCCTCTGCGAGCGATGTTGAGGGCGCAACCGTCACAGGATGGCGATCGACAACTTCGTCGGGCGATCGTAAATTTGCCGGCAACTTAGCAAGTTCCATAAGTCTTGACCTAAAAGTATTCCTAATTAACTTTAGCAACACTTTTACCGAGCGGCCAGCAGTCACAAGTCATATCATTTCCTGTAAAATAACCGTTATAAGCCAAGTAGTAAGGACTTCAGTCCGAGCGAGTTTTATGAGAACTAAAATCCTCACTGCGAACCTATTTGATTGCCGTCGTTTTAGCGGACATTATATCATATCATAGGAATTCCGGCTACTGAGGTACTTTTGATGCTTTTTCCATCAATTGCCATCAATTCTCCAGGATTGACAGGTAATGTCTGTTGTGACCATATATTAAAAAGAACCGCAAGTATCTCAAAATCTAATGAGTGAATTGCCTTTCTCAAAGTTGAGTCTGACGGGAAGCGAATATTTGACGGAAGGTCGAACAGTTTTATGAGAGTTGCTCGATGATTTTTTGTAAAATCAACCCTCATACTTATACCCCCAATATCCCGTCGTACAACTGCCTAATAAAATTATCGTCGGGAGCATCCCAATTTGGTAAAAAGCGTTTTTTAGGAGTGCGAGCGTCCATAGCGAACGGTAGGGATCGCGAGCGAGACGCTCGCACTGAATACGATCCAAATATTTTATTCTGATGCAACCGTCCACGAGCTAAAAGCAAAAATGGGATGCTCCCTTCTCGTCAGTATCAGCCGCTGAGGATGTCTAATTCCTCTCTGGTGTCGATGGTCTGGCACTGCTTTAAGTGCTTCAATTAAATTGATTAATGATGCACGGAGTAAGGATAGTTTTCCCCTGGGTCAGACCCGCTCGCCTCTTCTACGATACATTTATTCTGTGACAATAAATCCACCCTGCTTCGATCGGGAGACGCCGGGGATCTGGCCCCAACTATGACGCTCAATCAAACCCAATAACTCCTGACAAACTCCCTATAACTCCTTAATCATTGTAATTGTGGGTGGAGATCGAGATCCCTTTTGGTTACGAGTGTTTTTGCAGGGAAGAGCGATCGGCTTTTATATGTACCAGATGCCAAACGTGCCATAATTTAAAATACAGAGAAGGAGGAGGATCGATCGCAATGTACGCAACTTCCGACCAATCAATGGGTAAAGTTTTAACAACGCTGACCGTTACAAATCGTGCCGACCAGTCTGCTGCTGCACGAGGATTCATTCCAACCGAGCAAATACGCTCCCTCACGCTAGATAACGTTTTGGTAGACACCGGTGCAACTACATTATGCTTACCAGCTTTTGCGATCGCACAACTCGGTCTTGAACTACTCAAAGAAGTCGATGTCGCCACCGCCACAGGACTTAGCAAAGCACGCATCTTTCAGGATGCTAAAATATCTTTATGCGGTCGAGAAGGCACTTTTGAATGTTTGCAATTACCGGGAGGCCGAGATGCTTTAATCGGGGTAATTCCTCTAGAAGCTCTGGGATTAGAACCCGATCTGCGCAACCAAACTTTAAGGGTTTTACCCTCCGAATCTGTAGATACTTACTTGACAATTATGTAGCTGTTATTCTCCCGTCGGGCGATCGCATGAATGGGGATGGGAAGGGCGATCGCTTTTTTGGAATGAGTCAAAAGGTGCGATCGCACAACACAATGCAGTCAAACGTCATTTTGAGTAGAGGAACGCTTGACAATAGAGAACTACTGGTGAATAATTTCAACTATCTTAGCGATCGCCTCGTTCAACTTCTCAGGTGTAAGCTTACCAGCTTTATAAAGTATAATTCCTCTGTCAGCGGTAAACAAGCGATTAGGTCTAATGTTGCTAGTTTGGTTAAGTCCGCCCTCGCTAAAATCACTACTTTCAAGGGTAATAGCATAGCGATCGGCGATTCTCTGGCTAGTAATTTGACAAAGAATTATATCGTCTCCTGCCAAAGTTGCTATGACTAAAGCCGGTCGGCGCTTGGCTTGTGTTAAATCTGAAAATGGGAACGGAACAACTATCACATCACCTTTTACAAATTCTGCCATGCTTCATCCTCCTCTGACTTTAACCAGTCTTTTTGCAAAGAAGATTCGCTGAGGAGGCTTCCTTCTAACTTATCTTTATCATACTTTTCTTTGAGAAATTGCAGAAAATCCCAAACTTCTTCTAATATAAATTCTGGAATATTATCCACTTCTTTAAGGAGCAATTCTTTAGCGTTCATGTCATTTACCTATAAAGCCATAGTAACTATTAATTTATGATAGCATCCTTGAGATTAGCAGCGCTCAGTTGCGATCGCTCCCAATGTTCATGACCAAGAATTTCTTGATGGTCCCCGCCACGTGATTTATCCGTGGAATCAATCGAAAGCATCTCAAATCTAAAATCCTCAAGCCCCCGAATTTATTCGTGGGGTCAATCCAAAATCCAAAATCTAAAATCTAAAATCGAATGACCGACGGACAACCGCAAGCAGCCCGCCAAATTCCGACTGAGAAGTAGATCCATCCAGACCGCTAACAAGGAGCAATTATTTGCTGCTGACGATCGATCCATCCTCGCTTACCTACCCGATCGCATCCGCATCGCCCTCGTTACCCGCGCGGCTATTGAGTATGCCATAGAAGCTGTCGTTGAAATGGCGATCGCCAGTTGTCTCGACTCGCTTAGCGTTGGGCTTTGCAGACTCTAGTATCAGGACTACTGGTTTTCACTTTTTGCGCTTGCCTAGTATGTCTATTCTACAACTGTTACCGTCGAGTCGGTCTGCGATCGCCATTCCACAAAGATCGAGATCCCTTTTGGTTGCGAGTGTTTTTGTCGGGAAGGGCGATCGCACCCTCGATCGCACCGCCCTTATGTAAATTTTTATTACAATTTCATTTTAGTAGCTTTAGATACAGAATTATCTGTTATATTAAAAACAGGGAACAAAAGCCCAGCCCAAATTTAATCAAGCAACACGAAGGAACCGCATATGTCTACCGAAAATCAAGCTCGCTCTCTGATGATGCGCCACCACCAACTGGTGAAGAACCGGCAGCAGTCCATGCTCAACCGCACCGCCACCGAAGTCGGGATGGAAGATACGCACTACTGGGGTCACATTCAAGGCAAACCGCAGCCCAGCTTTCAAGCCAGTTACGATCGCAGCAACGCCACCATGAGCTAAACCAAGCTCAAATTCCCCAATTGCCTAAAAAGTTATTACCTATATTTGGAGAAACCAGTTATGTCAACTCAAGAACAAGCCCGCAGCCTGATGATGCGCCACCAACACGTCGTCAAAAACCGTCAGGAATCCATGCTGAGCCGTGTGGCTGCTGAAGTTGGTTTAGATGCTGGTTCTCAGGCGAGTATCGATCGCAAATAACTCGTTTTTTCAACGGTGAGACAGTTGAATCGAGTTTGTTGTTTGCCAGCTAAAAATTAATCATGTTAGTTACAAAACCGTCGCGACTTCTTCTTGAGTTCTAGCACTCTTCGAGGAAGTCGCGATTAATTTTATTGGGTTGGTTAAACACAAAAAGTGAGGCAGAGCCTCGCTTAACTGCATTTCCACCCATAGCCGGGGAACCAGAAAAGGAAGAACCCTTACAAAGTCAGTTATTCGCAATCTAAAATCTAAAAACTAAAATGATATAATCCCCTCTCAATAGAAGACAAGGCTACTAGGGAGGTCATCATGTCGGACTGGAAAGTAATTGACGGCGGAATTACAGCACCGAGAGGGTATCGAGCATCGGGAATTACAGCGGGCTTGAAGCCTTCAGGCTTGCCGGATTTAAGTTTAATTTTGTCAGAGGTGGATGCGATCGCCGCGGGAGTCTTCACCACATCCACAGTCCGGGCTGCTTGCGTGGACTACTGCCGCCAGCGCTTGCAAGCTAAACCCAGTGCCAAAGCAATTTTGTGCAATGCGGGACAAGCTAATGCTGCTACTGGCTCTGAAGGTTGGGCAGATGCCATCGAAAGCGCGAAATTGTTGGGCGAAGCGCTGAATATTCCTCCCGAATCGATTCTTTTGGCCTCCACTGGAGTAATCGGACAGCGGATTAAAATGGAGCCGCTGAGGGCGGGAATTCCGAAATTAGTTGCTGAGGCTTCAGAAACTGGTTCCGATGCGGCTGCTAAGGCTATTTGTACGACTGATTTAGTGCCGAAAACGATCGCCCTGGAAACCATGTTTGGCGATCGACCGGTGCGTATCGGCGGCATTTGCAAAGGTTCGGGAATGATTCATCCAAATATGGCAACAATGCTAGCATTTGTAACTTGCGATGCAGCAGTGTCGTCGCATTTGTGGCAGGAAATGGTGAGTCGGGCGGCTGACAGGAGTTTCAATCAAATTACTGTTGACGGCGATACCAGTACCAACGATTCGCTAATTGCTTTGGCGAACGGTCAATCTCGGACGCCCGCAATTACCGAGATGGGCCCGGATGCTGAAAAATTAGAGGCGATGCTGACAGAAGTTTGCGTGCATTTGGCAAAGGCGATCGCCCGCGACGGCGAAGGTGCAACTTGTTTGGTGGAAGTGCAAGTTAGCGGCGCGCCGGATGAAGTTTCTGCGAGTAAAATTGCCAAAACAATTGTCGGTTCTTCTTTGGTGAAAGCCGCTATTTTCGGACGCGATCCGAATTGGGGCAGAATTGCGGCGGCGGCTGGGCGTGCGGGCGTACCTTTCGATCAAGAGAATTTGCGGATTCAATTGGGGGATTTTTTGATGATGGAACACGGGCAACCGAAGGAGTTTGATAAATCTGCTGCGAGTAATTACATGAAAGCGGCGGCGTCGGGCGAATATTTGAAGGGAGACACGGTTTTAATTCAGGTTGGCGTCGGGAATAATGGCGGTTTTGCGAAAGCTTGGGGATGCGATTTGAGCTACGACTACGTGAAGATTAATGCGGAGTATACGACTTAATCGTCATTTTCTGTTAGAATCCTGACTTCTTCAAGCAGTCGGGGTTCTAACTATCAAAAATCGCTGACTCTGCGCTATAAGCGATCGGCCCTAAAAAAGAAGGATTACCTATTGACTTTAGTTGATTTCTTGGAGTATTATTTAAATAATAGGAGTGGTGAAAAAATAATATTTTTGCCACCACTTCCATTATCTAATGGTACTTTATTAAAGATTCAAAGTCAAGTGTTTGGCCGTAAAAAAAAGGCAATTTTTTTTATTTTTCTTAAAATTTAACGAGACAAAAGAACTTCGACCAGCTTATTGAGCTTTTCATCTTCCTGCTTATTCGTCAAAAAAGACTTCTCAATTTCTTGCTGCATTTCCAAAAGCAATTGCGGGTTAGCGTTAAAAGCCGGATAATTCTTAGATAAAATCGGCTGAAACCGAATCTGTTGTTTGGCAGCCATTAATTGATTGATAATATAGATGATGCCGTCCGACGAACCGTCAGAAAATACATCGAGAATCGGAATCCCGTTAAACGGATTGATCCATTCTCCAGCGCCCCAACTTTGCGCCTCGACAATGCCGATTTGTTTCACGTTTTGACCGGTGCCTAAAGATGTCACGACAATATCTTTGATATCCACTGTATCGCGCCACGGGCTAGCAGGATTTTGTCGCCATTTCGGATTGGCTGGCGGGTTGGTATTCCACCTCAAGCGTTCTGCGATCGCACAAAGTGCCGGGTTGCTGGCCACAAATCCGCCGTCTATTAACGGAATGCCTCTGATACTGCCCGCTACGGGGATTTGATTGCCTTCTTCCTGCCAGTTTTTCAGGAATTCTGGGTTGGTCATTATGTGCGCCGGAAAGGCTACCGGTACGGCTGCGGACGATCGGCAAATCTCCCAGACGGGGATTGTTTCGTGGGCAACTTTGGTATTCTTGAACACAACGGGTTGCCGGTTGTAAGTGTCGTAACTCGTAATTAAGACTGGTTTGGGCAAGTCTTGAAATAGTAAAGGTTTGGCTGGCAAGTTTTCGGGTTTTATCGGTTGTGGCAATTTTTCAAAATTGATTTCGCCTTGACCGAATAATGCTTGCAAAACTTGTCTCAATCCGATGCCGTCGTAGATGGGCTGGGTGAAAAAACCGAGCGCCAGACGGTTGATAAAACTCCTAAATACATTATTGAAAGGAGGGAATATTTCAATTCCCCTTTCCAGATAAAGTTTTTTAATCCGGCTGGCATTGATGCCTCTAGCTACAGCACAAGCAGTCAGGCTTCCCGCTGACGTGCCTGCTATTAAATCGAAATAATCTCTCAGTTGTTTGTTGGGGAATTTTTGCCGGAGTTTTTGTTCCAATCTTTCTAGGATAATGGCGGATATCAAGCCGCGAATCCCGCCGCCGTCGCAGGAAAGTATCGAATAGGGTTTGCTGTCAGTCATGCGATTTTAGATTTAAAATTTAGGATTTGAGATTTAGGAAATTAGCAAAACTATTTTCCCGGTAACAGAACCTGTTTCTAACAATTCATGCGCGGAAGCGGCTTGTTCCAGGGGGAAAGTTTGGCTGACGTGAATTTTGAGCAAGTTGCGATCGCACAAACGAGCACACTGCTGCAAAATATGAGCCTGCTGTTGCTGTTCCTCCACCAAACCTTCCAGCATCGGTGTTAACATTAATTCCAGACTAATTCGCAGATTGCGGATTCTCGCTGTTTTCAAATTGCCCAAAGCCGGGTCGGGTTCCAAAATTGTTACCAAATCTCCATAAATTTTCACAGCCGGAATAGTTTGGTAAAAAGTTTCTCCCCCGACTGTATCGAAAGCCAAGTCAACTCCTTGTCCTTGAGTCCAAGTCAAAACCTCATCGACAACATCGGTATTTTTGTATAAAATAACTAAATCTGCACCCAACTGCCCTATAAATTCGGCTTTTGCTTCAGAACTAACAGTCGTGCAAACCTCAGCACCGTGCAACGAAGCCAACTGTACCGCGACGTGGCCGACACCGCCGGCACCGGCTTGAATCAGCACTTTTTGGCCGGCTTGTAAGCGCCCTCGATCGTACAGCGATTCCCATGCTGTAATTAAAACTAACGGCCCAGCCGCAGCCTCAGCAAAACTTAAAGCAGCAGGCTTGAGGGCGAGAAAACGTTCGTCTACAACGGCAAACTCAGCATAAGTACCGATCGACCCGCCCAAACCCCCATTGCAGAAAAAAACCTCGTCTCCGACTTGGAAACTTTGCACAGCAGCACCGACAGCCTCTACGACTCCAGCACCGTCGCACCCCAAAACGTGAGGAATTTTCTCGGGGTAAAAAGTGCCGCGCGATCGCAACTTAGTATCTATGGGATTGATTCCCGCTGCCCGCAACCGTACCAAAACTTCAGTTTCTGTTTGTATAGTAGGAGCGGGGATATCTTGCAGTCTCAATACGGACGGGCTTCCGGGAGTTTCAAAAACGATCGCTTTCATAGCTGTTATTAACTTGCATTGTCGCCTTCACCTGCGATCCTACCTTGTATGCGTTACTCATTTGTGACGATACTTACTTATTTTTAAAGAGATTTGCTTCAGGTAACTACAACAATTGTCGAGCGGTGCTAATCGATGTTCGATCTAGATTTATTCCTTTACTTTAAGATTCTTGCATACCTTCTAGGATTATCGGCGACTTTAGCCTTGGCGATCGCGATTTATCTTAAAGTGCAGCGAAGGCCCCCCAGTCTGCAGCAGGGACAAGAACAACAACAGTGGCCAGAATTAAACCCCGACGATTTATCTACAGGATTAAAAATTAGGAAAAACTTTTTGATTTTCCCTAACTCAAATTTGTTGCGGCAATCTGACAGCTTCTTGGGTAAAGTTTTAGGTATTGGCGACGCTCTATTCCGCGGCCAGCAACAGCGCTCAACTGTGAATTCTTTGCCTCTTGTCGGACCTGCAACGAGCAAAATCATAAGTCTGAGCATGGAAGGTTCGATCGGGGAAAATCGATCTCGCCCTCCCAAAGTCAGCGCTTCCGGGCAATTAGAAGAAGACTTGCTGGGCGACATCCTAGCAGGTACTGACTCGCCCGGGGGAGCAGAATTCTTTGACGCCTTAGTTCGTCACTTAGCCTCAGCACTCGGAGTTCGCAGCGCCGTTGCTTCCAAATTGATTAAGTCGATCGAACGCGCCGATGCTAATCCCGATCGACTGCAAGTTATCAGTTTTTGGAGCGGCGGACAACGGCAGCCAAACTTTGAATGCGACACCGCCAATACTCCCGAAGCGCTGGTGTTCGAGCAGGCAATGTACTCCTGTCCAGACGGCCTCCTGGAAACCTTCCCAGAAGACCGCAGACAGGTTGTTACAGGTGCGCGCAGTTTCCTGGGAGCCTTGCTCAAAAATTCTTACGGCGAACCTTTAGGGATTATTTGTATTTTCCACGATCGACCCTTGCTGGAAGCACATCTTGCCAAATTCCGACTAATTCTCAGCATCTTTGCCGGACGGGCCGCCGCCGAATTAGAGCGGCAGCGCCTAGAAGCAGCACTCAGCACCGTAGAAGCGAAATACTGCGCCCTTGTAGAACAAATGCCGGCTGTCACCTACATTTCTCCCCTCAACCGCAACGCTGCCAAACTTTACATCAGCCCGCAAATCGAGACTTTTCTCGGTTATTCTGTAGCTGAATGGCGGGCAGACCCCGGCCTGTGGCTGAAACTCGTTCACCCAGAAGACCGCGACCGCGTGTTAGTTGAAAACGCCACACAGAAATTCACCTGTGGAGAAGAGATATTTTGCGACGGGCCGCTGGTTTCAGAATACCGCGCGATCGCCCGCAACGGCCGAGTTGTCTGGTTCCGCGATCGAGCCATCGCAGTTCGCGATGAAGCAAGCAAGTCCGTCATCCTTCAAGGTGCAATGTTTGACATCACGGAAACTAAAGTAGCTGCCAGCGCGCTGCTAGAAAGCGAATATCGCTATTACACCTTGGCAAAAATACTGCCGGTCGGGATTTTCCGCGCCGACGCTGCTGGAGATTGCTTGTACGTCAACCAGCGATTTTTGGAGATGGCGGGACTGACTGCGCCAAAGGCACTGGGCGAAGGTTGGGCGCAAAGTTTGCATCCCGAAGACCGATCGCGCGTTTTGAGCCAGTGGTATCGCGCTGTCAAAGAGAAGTTGCCTTGTAAGTTAGAGTACCGCTTTTGCAACGGCGACCTCACAACCTGGGTATTTTGGCAAGCAGTCCCGGAAATTGCCAAAAACGGGGAAGTTCTGGGCTATCTCGGTACGCTGACCGATATCAGCGATCGCAAGCAGGCAGAATTCGCGCTGCAACAGGCCGAAGAGAAATACCGCAGCATCTTTGAAAACGCGAGCGAAGGCATTTTCCAGACAACGCCCGAGGGGTGCTACCTCAGCGCTAACCCTGCTTTGGCCAGACTTTACGGCTACTCCTCGGCCGCCGAACTGATCGCAAACATCCGCGACATCGACCGCCAACTCTACGTCGATCCCAACCGCCGCAGCGAGTTTTTGCGCGAGATCGAAAAAGACGGTTTTGTGTCTGAGTTTGAGTCTCAAGTTTACCGGGCTGACGGAACCGCCATCTGGGTTTCCGAGAACGGGCGGGCTGTTCGCGGCGCTGGCGGCAATTTGCTTTACTACGAAGGCACTGTCGAAGATATTACCCTCCGCAAAATAGCAGAAGACAAGTTAGTACACGATGCTTTGCACGATATGCTAACGGGTTTGCCCAACCGATCTTTATTTATGGATCGCTTGGGACACGCGATCGAGCTTTCAAAACGCCGTCCCGAAGTTTTGTTTGCGGTGCTGTTTATCGATCTCGACCGCTTTAAGGTTGTTAACGACAGTTTGGGGCATTTAGTGGGCGATCGGTTGCTGATCGCGATCGCGCAGCGCCTGGAAATCTGTTTGCGCGCTGGAGATACCGTTGCCCGTCTCGGCGGCGACGAATTCGCTATTTTGCTGGAAAATATCAAAAACATCGAGGATGCGACGCACATTGCCGAACGAGTGCAAGCGGAACTGGCAGAGCCTTTTTACCTCAACGAATATCAAGTTTTTACCAGTGCTAGCATTGGCATTGTTTGTTCTGGTTTGCGGCAGCCTCCAAGGGAAAGCAGCGAACTGTTGAGCCCCGGAAATCTGGAAAATATCGATCGGGAAACTTCTTTGTCTTGCTTATCTTCCGACTCCCCAGTTCCCCTGGTTCCATTCCAAATATTGTACGATCGACCGGAAGAATTGCTCCGAGATGCAGATGCGGCCATGTATCACGCTAAGGCATTGGGCAAAGCTCGCCACGAAGTTTTTGACTTAAGTATGCACACTAGCGCCGTCGCCCTTTTGCAACTGGAAAACGATTTGCGGCGCGCTCTAGACTCTCAGGAATTTCGGCTTTACTACCAGCCCATCGTCTCTCTAACAAGCGGTAGAATCAGCGGTTTTGAAGCGCTGCTGCGGTGGTCTCACCCCCAGCGGGGTGTAGTATCTCCCGGCGAGTTTATTTTAGTAGCAGAAGAAACTAGATTGATTGTACCTATTGGTTGGTGGATGATGCGATCGGCTTGCCGTCAGATCCACCAGTGGCACCAAAAATTCCCAAAAACTCCGCCGCTGACTGTCAGCGTCAACCTTTCTAACCAACAATTTAAACAGCCGGATTTAATCGATCGCCTTCGCGAAATTTTACAAGAAACTCAGCTTGACCCCCGGACTTTAAAGTTAGAAATTACTGAAGGTGTCATCATGGAAAATGCGGAATCAGCAGCCGCTATCCTAGCGGAATTGAAAAGTTTAGAAATTCAATTATATATTGACGATTTCGGCACGGGCTATTCTTCTTTGAGTCGCCTGCACACTTTTCCCACTGACGCTTTAAAGATCGATCGAGCTTTTGTCAGCCGCATGACTGAAGATGAAGGAAACGAAGCGATTGTACAGACTATTTTAATTTTAGCCAGTCATTTAGGTATGGATGTAATTGCTGAAGGAATCGAAACCATCGAACAGCTTAATTTACTCAGAGCCCTGCAATGCGAGTACGGACAGGGATACTTTTTCTCGAAGGCGGTAGACAGCATCGCCGCCACACTTTTGATAGAAAGTCAACCTGAATGGTAATTGGACTGTTGACTGTTGACTGTTAGCGGTTGACTGTTGACTGTTGACTGTTGACTGTTGACTGTTGATTATTAACTTTTGGGTTTTTGTTTTAGTGAGTTAAGATAGGCATTAAGTTTTGGTGAAAGTTCATTTAATAAGGGATGCAGGCGATCGCTCTGTTCTTGAGTTAAAAGATTGCGGGCGTAGGCAAGTCTTAACCAGTGTCTTGTTTCGTTTAAGGAACCTCGGGCAATTTTCACAAAACGCTGATTATCTTGGCAGCTATAACGTCCATGTCCTTCTGCAATATTAGCACCAACACTATCAGCCGATCGCACTATTTGTTTGCCCATCGTATCCTTCGTAAACTCGTCCCATTTTTTAACAATAAACCATATTTCGTTTGATATTTTTTCAGCTAATTGATAAACTTGTAGCTGTTGAAAGCTTTCCATATTAACTCCTTTCAACAATTGATAGCTAACAATTGATTAATGACCCATAAATACAAGTCAACAGTCAACCGTCAACAGTCAACCGTCAACAGTCAACCGTCAACCGTCAACAGTCAACTTCCTTAAACTTTCGCTTCCAAAGACTTAAGAAACTCAGTATTTACTCCCGACTCCCGCGTCATGGCAATTTTACCAGTCCGAGCAATTTCCTTAATCCCAAATCTATTCAGAACCTGGACGATCGCCACCATTTTACCCGGATCTCCCACAACTTCCAATGTCAGCGTATCATCACCAATATCCACCACTCGCGCTCTAAAAATCTGAGCTAACTCAATTATCTCCGATCGCGTCCCGGTAGCTGCATTAACTTTCAGCAACATCAACTCCCGTTCCACACAGGGAATTTCCGTTATATCCTGAACTTTAAGCACGTTAATCAACTTGTACAGTTGCTTGGTCAACTGCTCGATAATCTGGTCATCTCCCGGTACAACCATCGTAATCCGAGACACTCCCACTTGCTCCGCCGGGCCGACGGCCAGACTTTCAATATTAAAACCCCGACGAGCAAACAAACCAGCAATTCGAGTGAGGACACCCGCTTCATCTTCAACTAAAACCGAAAGAGTGTGTTTCATTTCTCCAAAAAGACGCATTTCGTGCAATTCTACTTTCGCCAATTCGCCTTTTAGCAGAAGTGCACGCCCATTGAACCTGCCTTAGATATTTTATCGCGAGTTATATCATTTCCGGTTACACCGGAATGATGTTGACTGTTGACTGTTGACTGTTGACTGTTGACTGTTGACTGTTGACTGTTGACTGTTGACGCCGTGAACACTCAACGCCGTGAACAGTGAACTCAAATTTACTATTCCGATGCTAAGGGATTTGATATTATTGGCCGTTCATCTGCGGGAAAAAACAATATATTTAAGCTGTGGGGGCCAGAGTCACGTCCGATCGACAATATCACTCATAGATCAGCGTAAATCCGCCCCCACCCGCTTATTGTTGTCGATCGCACGCACGCGATCTAAGTTTTTTTGTGTACGAACCTACACAATTACTCCATCGAATAAAAAGTTTTCAGGTCTTGTCCCTGACGGGGACTGAAATTTTGAGACCAATTGGTCTCAAAATTCCTTCACAGAAAAACCCGGTGTTCCAGCGACGGCATTTGGCGGCGGACTTGTTCTAGCCGATCGGGATTAATTTCTGCGATCGCCACTCCCGGTTCCTCTCCAGCATCCGCCAAAACCACACCCCAAGGGTCTACAATCATCGCGTGACCGTGAGTTTGACGGCGGCCGTAGTGGTGTCCAGTCTGGGCGGGGGCGATCGTGTAGCAAGTATTCTCGATCGCCCTAGCTTGCAGCAACACCTTCCAGTGATCCTTGCCAGTGTAAGCCGTAAACGCCGCCGGCACGAACAAAACATCCGCCCCCTTGTACGACAAATGCCTGTACACTTCCGGGAACCGCACGTCATAGCACACAGAAAGTCCCAGCGTCCCCAACTCCGGCGACACATAAACCGGTGGCAAATCTTCACCAGCTTTCACAGTGTTCGATTCCCTGTAAGTAATGCCGTCTGGCACATTCACATCGAACAAATGTACTTTTTTGTACCTTGCCACTTCAGTACCGTTTGGGTCTACCAGCAAACAAGTATTGTATACCTTCCCTCCCTCCGTCGGCACCGGAAATCCGCCGCCCAGAATCGTTACCTGGAACCGCTGGGCCATCGTTTTGAGGAATTTTTCGCTTTGGAGCCCGATCGCCTCTGAAGAGGCAATTTTTTCCTCCTCTTCTCCCATAAACGAGAAATTTTCTGGTAAGGAAACTAACTCCGCACCTTGACGCACTGCCAGGTCGATTAATTCCTCTGCCTGAACCAAATTTTTTTGCAGGTCAGGCAAGCTAGTCATTTGAATTGCTGCGGCGAGATAAGACTTCATCGATTCACAATATTAGTCATTAGTCATTAGTCATTAGTCATCAGTCATTAGTCATTAGTCATTAGTCATTAGTCATTGGCAACTAATTTGAGCACTAAATAGTTGAGATTCTTGGTTTTTTCCCCATTTATTCGCTGGTCTTGCACCAACTAATCTGGTTTGAGAGCTTTGATGTTTGAGCTTTAAATTAACCTGTAACTCATCACTCAAAACTCAAAACTCTCAACTTTTTTCTCCACCGTCAACCGTCAACCGTCAACCGTCAACCGTCAACCATCAACCGTCATAGGTTTTGCAACCTAATTTCCCTCAAATCTTAAGGCATCGGATGGAAAAGCAGGTCTGGGAAAAAGCGGTTAAATTCAATCAAACCCGCAGCTTGAATTGATATCCAAAGGATAGCCAATACTGGTGCGGTCGAGAGAAACTTAAGAAAGTATTGCATGAATTCTGCTCCTGAAAATTTGAGACAGTTGGTAATTGCCGATCGGTCTAGCGCGCTAATTGCTAATTTCTAGTTAATTACTTAACTGTTAGCTATTAGCTCTTCTCCATTTCCCAATTTTAGCGGGGGGAAACAGTAATTTCGTCGTCCTTGGCAAACATTTCACCGCTGGTGATTGATGTGAGAGCTGCCAGAGGCCATAAAACGCCGCTCAGCATACATTTGATTGCCAAAGGAACGTCGATAATAATCTCTTTTTCCTCTGGGGTTGCTGATTTTTTGGTAACTTGCAGATAAGAACGGCCCACCCAACCAATCCAACCAGCAATATACAAGAACAGTATGCTAGGAATCAAAAAGTCCCCTGCTTTGCTCAAGTTGCCGTCTACGATTAAGTGCGGGTATCCTTCCGGGCCGCACAAAGCTTGAGAATAGCGCTCGAACCGCGCTTTCGCAGATGCCGGGTCGCCATTCGTAGAACGCGCATTTTTAGCCAGTTCCTTGAATTCGGGAGAGTCCTTGCACGGCACTAAATTGTAAGCCGAAGCAACTGGAGCAAAACTGATCCAGACACTCAACACTAAAATTGCAGCAAACAATCGTCGCATGGAATTGTTTCCTTTTGTTACAAAACAATAAGTTTTTTTACAAGCATTTCAACTTGCCGATCTGGAATCCAGATTATCGTGTTTGTTGACAGTGTAAATTATCCATCATTGATGCGGCAAAGCCCAATAGAATGAGGGATTCCCGTTTTCATAGGTCAATGCTGAGCTAGCAATACCGCGAGGATATTCCTTCCTTGCATTCGATGATGGTCTTACCTGTCGATCGGGCAAATATCCCTTAACAATAACCTGAGTACAGGTATAGCAGGGGACTTGCGCCGAATTAGTTAAGCTAGCAATAGCTAACCTATCAAATAAAATTACCAGTTAATGGCAACCATTTTCGCAATCGAAACAAGTTGTGACGAAACAGCAGCAGCAATTGTTAAGAATCGTCAAGTTTGCAGCAATGTTGTAGCATCGCAAATTAAAATCCACGAGCAGTATGGCGGGGTAGTACCGGAAGTGGCTTCGCGGAGTCACCTAGAAATGCTCAATCAGGTAATTGCCCAGTGTCTCGGTGAAGCAAACCTCAGTTGGTCAGAAATTGACGGCATTGCAGCGACTTGTGCCCCCGGTTTAGTAGGTGCATTGTTAGTCGGGCTGACAGCGGCGAAAAGCTTGGCAATAGTTCATCAAAAACCTTTTTTAGGCGTCCACCACCTCGAAGGGCACATCTACGCTTCTTACCTTAGCGAACCCGACTTGCAGCCGCCGTTTTTGTGTTTGTTAGTTTCCGGGGGACACACTAGCTTTATTTACGTCAAAGATTGCGGGGTTTACGAAACTGTAGGACAAACGCGCGACGACGCCGCCGGTGAAGCTTTTGATAAAGTTGCGAGACTGTTGCAGCTAGGATATCCCGGCGGGCCGCTGATTGACAAATTGGCCGCCCTTGGCAATCCCCAAGCATACCCTCTACCAGAAGGCAGAATTTCGCTGCCGGGAGGCGGCTACCATCCCTACGACAGCAGTTTTAGCGGGTTGAAAACAGCAGTTTTGCAATTAGTGCAGAAACTCAAAAAACAAAATAACAATGTGGGTGAACAAGGCATCTTGCCTGCCTCTACAATTAATGATATTGCGGCCAGCTTTCAGGAAACTGTAGCTAAGGGTTTAACAAAAAGAGCGATCGACTGCGCCATAAATTTCGGACTTAACACTATTGTAGTCGGTGGCGGAGTTGCAGCAAACAGCGGACTGCGAAAACACTTACAAACGGCAGCAGCAAAACACAACTTGCGGGTATTGTTTCCGCCATTAAAATATTGTACAGACAATGCAGCAATGATCGGCTGTGCGGCGGCAGAACACTTGCAGCGAGGACACACATCACCGCTGACTTTGGGAGCAAATTCGCGGATGGCTGTCAGCGATATTATGGAACTGTACAAGAGTCATTAGTTATTAGTCATTAGTTAACAGTCAACCGTCAACCGTCAACCGTCAACCGTCAACTGTCAACTGTCAACCGTCAACTGTCAACTGTCAACTGTCAACCGTCAACCGTCAACTGTCAACCGTCAACCAAACGATGAAAATCCGCGATGCAGTAGAAAGCGATTTGCCAGCAATTGTCAAAATATACAACGCAGCAATACCAGGGAGAATGGCCACAGCAGATTTAAAACCAGTCTCAGTCGAAAGCCGCCTCGCGTGGTACAGAGAACACTCCCCCAATTCGTTGCCCATTTGGGTAATCGAATCAGAAGAAAATATTGTTGGCTGGCTGAGTTTTCAGCTTTTCTACGGACGCGCAGCCTATCAGCATACAGCAGAAGTTAGCATCTACGTCGCACCCGATCGCCAACGCTGCGGAATCGGACAAAAATTATTGCAATCGGCAATTGTGCGGAGTCCTGAATTGCAACTTAAAACACTCATAGGCATAATTTTTGCACACAATCAGCCGAGTTTAAGATTGTTCGAGAAATTTGGCTTTCAGCGGTGGGGATATCTGCCGCAAATCGCCGAACTTGACGGCGTTGAAAGAGATGTCGTAATTCTGGGTTTGCGTTGTTTGTAGGAACTGATATCGTTTCCGGTAGCATCGGGATTATTAGCCAAAATTAGGACACGGCAATGCCGTGTCCCTACAATATTATTATTTTCGGTAGGGACACGGCACTGCCGTGTCCTCTATATCATTCCGGTACAACCGGAATTGATGTGATGTTTGCTCAATCTGCTAAAATTTTAATTTCATCCAAAGATGCGATCGCCACATCAGCTTTTTCCAAGTGACTAACCTCGGCCTTTCCCCAACAAATCCCGATACAACCAGCCGCGCCCGCATTTTTACCCATTTGAATATCGCCCGCTGAATCTCCTACCATCAAAGTTGCGGCGGGATTTACTCCAAGTTTCTCACAAGCTTGCAAAAACAATTTCGGATCTGGTTTATGAACCGTTGAATCAACTCCCATTTCTAACTGAATGCAGTCAGCTAATGCGTGGTGTTTCACAAACTTCTGCACAACCTCCGTCGTAGCAGCCGAAAGAATTCCCAGCTTCAAACCCGCTGACGAAAGATATTTCAGCACTTCCAAACTGCCGACAAATAAAGGAGAAACAGCACTATTTTTAAACATTTCGTCAGCTTCATCAAAAGCGCGGCGCGCAATAGTTAAAGATTCCAACCATCCCCTGCCGGTTTCGGCGATGTATCCCGCCGCCACAATCTCATTTTCCCTGCGACTACCGACTGCTAGCAAGCCTGTGGGGTCGATGCTGCCACCTTCGATGCCGAAAGCCATTTGTAAAGGCTCTCCAACGCCGGGAATTTGAGCGTCTGCGAGGCGCGCTCTCTTCATCCCCAAAAGTCTCAAAAATTCTTGAGAATCCTCTAGAGTGCCGTCTTTGTCAAAGATTACGGCTTGGATATTCGAGAAGGTAATGCCCCGACATTTAATAGTTACCAAGAATCTGAACTCCGTAATTTTTATATTTTTTTGTATGGTCTCATATTGTGCTATTTTTAGCAATTGTTTTTAGCGCAACATAACTCTCTTGTCCCCCCCTTATTAAGGGGGGCTAGGGGGGATCGGACCTTAACTATTACGAGATGCCCGATCGTACTCTTGTCCCCCCCTTATTAAGGGGGGTTAGGCAGGGTGGATTAATTGTCGAGAGGCGAAATCAAGGCTATGAAGGCTATTGACCAACTTTATGCGAGGCATTTAACA
>NZ_JAUBPE010000133.1:0-10550 GCF_036700565.1 Microcoleus pseudofavosus SVA1_A4 | reverse complement strand
GTCCGATACCTAGAAAGTAAACGACCCATATTTATCAATGCACTATTTTGTTATTCTGTCAATGCGTAAGTCCTAGTAATATAAAATTTATCTACCTTTAGTTAGATGTGAAGTTCGTCTAATTATTAACTTATATGGATTGCTATAGTTTGATATAGCAATCCTATTTGATTTGTAGAGACTATAATTTTTGGGGAAGGATAAGCTGCTACGCATTTAAATTGAATACAGAGGCGGGCTTTCCTGCCCGTCCCACAATAATTGTAGAAAAATTGACTGTCAAATTAGATGCACGGCAGCTTAGCAACCGCGCCAGACGGTTAGGATCTTCTTAATTGCACAAACATGAGCTCTTATATTGCTTCTTCCTGATTTTTATACCAATTCTCGCCTCGTCTTGCAACAATGATGAGTGTGGGTTTGTTTACGCTCACCCGCTCGTGTCAGGTGCGTCGCTCAAAGATTGTGGATATTCTTTAAGATTTAAGGGTGCGACGCACCCTACAGCTACTGTTGCATGAGTTTTGATAATTAGTATTACCCGATCGCGAAGTCGAAGGGCCTTGTTCCTTGTTCCTTCTGCTATACCTTGCCGGGATGGGACAGGCTCAGCGGTTTGGCAGCAGGAAGCAATATAAACTATCATACAATTGTCAGAATGTTAAAAAATGTAAATATAGTAAGTGGGATTTGTCGGAATTTTCAACTGGATTAAGAAGCGGACAGCAGGAAACCCTGACTGTCGCAAGCACGATCGGGAATTTCACATTTTATGACAACTTCAAGATTTGACCTTCAAGACTTGAAACGCCGCTTTTGGCGGATTTCGCGGGTGCCGGCGGCAACGCTAGTGGTGTTGGGGGCGGTTGCTTTCGCAGGTGCGATCGCCGGGGCATGGTTTGCAGGTGAAGGTACAGTCAGCGGTATTTTTGCCACAATCAACACTTGGCAGCAAAACCCGCCTATATGGCTGCAAGTGCCTGCTGCGAGGAAGATGTATTTGTTAGTGCCGACTTTTGTGCTGGTATCGGCCGCTTTAGCTGCAATTAAAATTTCGCCTCAGCCGCAGAAATGGTCGCGTGCTGTTGTAGTTGCCATAGTTCTGGCTTTAACTATTCGCTACGTTTTGTGGCGATCGCTCGCTACTCTAAATTTAAGCGATCCCCTCAACGGTATCTTTAGTTTGGGGCTGTTTTTCCTAGAAATGTTAATGGTGTTCACCAGCAGCATTCAACTGTATTTAATGCTGAGAGTGAAAGACAGGCGTCGAGAAGCCGATCGCATGGCAGTTGCAGTTGTAGAGGGAAACTTTGCCCCGCCCGTAGATATTTTAATCCCAACTTACAACGAACCAGCGTTTATTTTACGGCGCACAGTCATCGGCTGTCAAGCTTTAGATTATGCCAACAAAAAAGTATATTTGCTCGACGATACCAAGCGCCATGAAATCAAATTGCTGGCAAAAGAACTGGGATGCGAGTATATAACCAGACCCGATAATATTCACGCCAAAGCTGGAAACATCAATCACGCCACAGCCTTAACTAATGGAGAATTAATTGTAGTTTTCGATGCAGATTTTATTCCTACTAAAAACTTTTTAACTAGAACAGTTGGATTTTTTCAAAATCCCGAAATCGCCCTAGTTCAAACACCGCAAAGCTTTTACAACCACGACCCCATCGCCCGCAATTTAGGTTTAGAAAATGTGCTCGCGCCGGAAGAAGAAGTATTTTACAGGCAAATTGAAATCATCAAAGACAGCGCTGACAGCGTGATTTGTTGCGGTACATCTTTTGTAGTTAGGCGCAGTGCTTTAGAAACAGCGGGAGGCTTGGTCACAGATTCAATCTGCGAAGATTATTTTACCGGAATTCTGCTGTCAGCAACCGGGTATCGCTTAGTTTATTTAGATGAAAAATTGAGTGCGGGTTTGGCGGCTGAAAATATAGAAGCTCATCTAACTCAAAGGCTGCGCTGGGCGCGAGGCACGCTTCAGGCATTTTTTATTGATTCCAATCCTTTAACGATTCGCGGCCTCAGATTCGTACAAAGGCTGTGTCACCTGGAAGGATTGCTGCACTGGTTTACCAGTTTAACCAGGGTTTTGTTTCTGTTGATGCCTTTAGCTTATTCGTTTCTCGGCATACTTCCTTTGCGGGCAAGTGCGCGGGAATTGCTGTACTTTTTCCTGCCTTACTATTTGGTGCAAGTTACTGTGTTTTCTTGGCTGAACCGCAGATCGCGATCGGCTTTGCTTTCCGATGTTTATTCATTTGTCCAGTGTATACCTTTAGCGGTGACGGTGGTGAGTGCCATGCTGAATCCCTTTGAGAAAGGGTTTCAGGTGACGCCGAAAGGAATTGCCAGCGATCGCTTTCGTTTTAACTGGAATTTGGGATGGCCTTTGATTGTCTTGTTCGCAGCTACAGCATTTAGTTTGTGCCACAATTTCAACATTCATTTAGTTAAAAATGCTGGCAGCTTGCAGTCAATATCAGAAAGTGCAGATTTGTTAAAAGGAATGAGTTTGGGATGGATTTGGAGCGCTTACAACCTGCTGATGCTGGGGATTGCGCTGCTGATTTTGGTAGATATTCCTAAGCCGGACATTTACGAATGGTTCAATTTGCGCAGGGTGGTGCAGTTGAATGTGGGCGGTCAAAGTTTTTGGGGAATAACTACTGTAATTTCGGAAAGCGGCGCTGAAGTTGCTCTGACACAGCGGCCGAGTTTTGCGGTGAAAGGTAAAAGCAGTAAAGAGAGTTTTACCGCAGCAGAGATTTTGCCAAAATATGCCGTTCAGACAAGTTTATCGCAGGATAAAATAAAAGCGATCGCTCGCAGTACAACAGTCAAATCGAGCCGATCGCCAGTATTGCCATTTCTTGAGTTGGGTACTGACGCTAGTTTTGCCAAAAATTTGATTGATTGCGATTCGGCAACTCTGGAAATTATGGAAGAGAAATGTTTGATTCCTGTGGCTAAGATTGAGTTGGTTAGCGATAAATCTCAGTTGGAGTCGAGTTTTCGGGATGCTGCGGGGTGCAGCTTTGGGGAATTTCCCACTGTGCGAATTGCGTTCGATCGTCTGAGTATTAGCCAACACCGCTGTTTGATCGAAATGCTGTACTGTCGCCCGGGCCAGTGGAAGCGGCAGGAAACTCCGGGAGAATGGCGATCGCTGTGGCTGTTGTTGAGAATTGCTTTGAAACCGAGGGCTGTTTTTGAGAGAAATAGGCCAGTTAGGGCGATCGGAGTTTCCCAACTTTAGATCGAATTTCCTCCATACTTGCGTCCCTCTCTAAAAGACCAGAAAACAGTGGCGGAGTCAATCTAAAATCGGCTCACTGTGGCGGTTTCGGCGTCGGGGCGTAGGGCAAATTGGGGGTTTGTGGCGATGAAACTGGGAGATTTGCGCCGCTGCGGCCGGTCAGCCACCAAATACCTGCACCTACTAGGGCGATCGTAATCAATAGTGACAAAATAACTACAGGGGTTTTATTTTTTTGGGACATAACTGTCAAATTTGAGATTTTAGCTTAGGAGAAATTATTTCTAATCATCAATCGATTAAACCTAACTTATATAGCAGAAACTGAGGGCGATTGTTCGCAAATCTCTTCCCCTGTCCCAAAATCAGTAAACTGGCGTATTTCCGGTTCATGGAATGCTAAAACAATATCTTGTTTAGGCACTCCCAATTCGACGAGTTGGTTCGCAATTCCGACTTCAGTACCGTCATGCTGAATCCAAATTTTTCCACCCTTGATGTCAAGATGCAAAATACAGCCAAAATCGCGTTTATTTCCACGCCAACCAACATACAGAAGTTGATAATGATCTTGCTCAGTATCAAAAAGAGTTTGCACTTCATATTCTTGGGCATTGCGTTGTATCGAAGCGCGCTCTCGCCGTTCTGAAAGTAGATGACGAATGTATTGCCGATATTGCTCTATAGCCATTGAACAATAACCTCCTGTTGCACATCATAAATAATCAATCGTAGTTGATATCGCTGAACCGCAGCCACAATAAACCGTCGTTGAAAGAAACTTTCATAAATTGGCACTCGCACCGCTAGATAGAGTAGACGATCGGGTTCAATAGTTTCAAGTGCATCGCGATAATTAAGGAATTGTCCCAATGCAGTATGAAAATCTGAAACATTTGATGGGCTGATGAAACTTTTAACTTCAACAGCAATTTTCTGATGTTCTCGCTCGGCCGCTAACAGTTGTTCCGCAGCTAAATCAATCTCAAAATCTACATCATCAACATTAATTTGATAGGGGTCATCCGTAATCTGCCAACCTTCCTTTTCTAAAGAAATCTTAACAACACCATGAAACCGATCTTTTGCCATACTAATTTTTTAGTGACCTCTAAATACTCATGTTATAACCATTTCTGCTTGATCGACCAGAGAACTTACTACGGAATATTATAACCTACATTTCGCATTCGCAAATAGTTTACAAACCGGATATCGGCACAAACTCGTAACCGTAACTGGTGCGATTTCCGGGTTGAACAATTACTAACTGAACTGCTCGATTGCGATCGCCCGAAGGTAAAAACCGAATCGCGCCGGATGCTCCTTTTGCTGAAAAATCTGAGGCCGATAAAGCTTGTTGAATGCCTGTACGAGTCGGATTGCGCTCTAAACCGGCAATTAACGCGATCGCCGCGTCATAGGCTAAAGCTGTGCGCCAACTTACTTCAGCATTCCAAAGTTGTTTGGATGTTTGGGGAAAGTTTGACTGCGGATCTGAGAGAATGTGCCAAGGAACTGCCAGCACCATATCTGTTGCTCCTGCGCCACCGATTTGCAGTGTTTTCGCAGTATAAGCGCCGTCTCCTGCTAATAAGGGCAGCCGTTTGGCGTTTACTTGCACTACTTGCAAAGCTTGGTTTATGGTGGCTGAATCGGATGCTAACATAATGACTTGTGCTCCTTGGGCGATCGCACTTTTGACGCTCTCAGCAGCATTAAAATTGCCCTTAGCAAAGTCAAATTCCGATACTATTTGTCCTCCATCTCCATAGACAGCAGTGGTAAATTCATCTTTTAAAGATTTGCTGTAACTGCTGGCAGAATTGAAAAATACAGCAGCTTTTTGCTTTTGCAATTTTGCCAGCATATAGCGGAAAAGAGCATTAGCGGCAAACCGATCGCTCGGTACTGTCCGAAATATATTGCTGCCAACTCCTGAGAGTTGCACAGACGTACTTGTCGGAGAAATTTCTACTAATTGATTTGCCTGGTAAATCTTGCTAGCTGCTAGCGTTGTGTCAGAACCAAAATGCCCGATTACTCCTAAAATTTCCGAGTTATTTGCTAAAATACTGGCAATTTTAGAGGCAGTTTCTGGGTTGTTGTCGTCATTAGCAATTAGCACTTTTAAGGGAATGCCGCTAATGCCGCCGCTTTGATTTAGTTCATTTTGAGCTTGAGCGGCGCCCCGCAGAATTTCGAGAGCCGCATTGATATCGCTACCAATGGGAACAGCGGCGGCAATAGTATAGGATTTTTGGTTGCCAATACGGGCGTTGTTGAGGTATATTAAGGCTTCAGGATCGTTGCGATTAGCTTGCAGGGAAGTTTCCAGGTTGGCAATAGCTGCGCTGTAGTTGCCAGATGCGATCGCCCCTACAGCTTCTTGTTTTTTTGCTGTTGCTCCCTCTGAAATTAACAGTTTGTTTCCGGCACTTAGACGCTGCCCAATTGCTTGCTCTGACTGCGGGGAATTCCCTGTCGGGGACTTGGAAAACGTCTGATTTTGGGGTGATAAACCTCCGACATTGATGCCGCTGCGGTTTGTCAGCCACCAAATACCTGCACCGGCTAGCCCGATCGTAATTAGGAGTGATAAGATGAGAACAGCAGTTTCATTTTTTTGTGACATGGCTGTACAATTTTAAATTTTAGAAATAACGAAATCAGAAGCAATCAGGAAGGCACTCTCAGAGATTTTTACACGGATATACGGATTAATTATCGAGCGTTGCTTCTGATGTTGAAGTCAGAAGTCAGAAAAGCTACTCTACTTATATTTTGACATTTTTATTTAGTTATTTTAGACTAACGAGCTAGATCGCAATTTTAGATTTTATTGAATTTTCATATCATAAAGATGGAAAAACCGTTTTTTCTTAATGATATCTTTAGGTTTGGATCGAGGTTCAACAGCAAAGGAGCCTGTAACAGCAAGGACTTCGGTAAAATAATTAAAGTTTGTTGAAATTTATAAAAATAGCTGCAATACTTTGTAATGTAAAGAGGAAAGTTGAAAAATATCTCAAGACAAACTAATTGGATTGCCATGTCGCTAAGGTAGTATATATGACGGTTTGTCACAGAAAAATAGTGTTAAGCTCGGCTAAGCTCAGCAAAAGTAAAAGCTCGCTATTTCATTAAGTTCGATCGACAACAAAGGCTAAGGTAAATTTCATGGCAAACTCAGTTTTAAATCAGCCAAACGCAGCAGCAGGAGTGCAGTGGCAGCCAAAAGATATTATCCGCAGCCTAGTGTGGAAAATTGCGATCGCAACCTGGCTGTTAATGGCTGTAGGCAGCGCCACGCGAGTCATGAATGCGGGGCTCGCTTGCCCCGACTGGCCGCTGTGCTACGGTCAATTAATACCCGCAGCGCAAATGAATTTGCAGGTATTTCTGGAATGGTTTCACCGTTTGGACGCAGCGGCGATCGGCTTGAGCGCGATCGCACTTTTAGGACTATCTTTGTTTTACCGCAGCCGCCTGCCAAAATGGCTGCCTTGGGCGAGCGCTGGGGCACTATTTTTAATCGTTTTTCAGGGCGTATTGGGCGGATTGACAGTAACACAACTGCTCAGATTTGACATCGTTACCGCTCACTTGGGAACAGCTTTACTATTTTTTGGCGCCCTGCTAGTCATCGGTTTCATGCTGACTCCCTACGAAGCTAAAGGCAATACGGGCAAATTGGCTTGGGTAAGTTCGATCGCAGCTTTGTTAGTTTACCTGCAAAGTTTGCTAGGAGCATTAGTCGGCTCTCGATGGGCACTGCACCAATGTTTGAGCTCCTCAGAATTGTGCTCGGTAATGAACAGCCACATCATCGGTATCGTACCAGCTACCGCAGCGACTTTAGCAGTAACGATCGTGGCTTGGAGACACCCAACACTAAGTACAAACTTGCGAAAATTAGGGAATTGGGCGAGTGTTTGCCTAATTGCTCAATTAGTTTTGGGATTAGCAACTTTCCGGCTGCACCTTCAGGTAGAACCGCTGACTGTCGCCCACCAAGCAGTCGGTGCCGCTTTGCTGGGAAGCTTGGTTGCTTTTAGTGTTTTAGCTTGGCGCGATCGAGTTTTATCAGCTTGACAGATAAGACTAAAGTAAGAGGCGGCGGGTTTATTAATCCTTGTAGCTACACCAAATATTTCTCGTAAAACCCGCCACTCCAACCTAATGACGAATTCGCAAATAATTACTAACAGCTTACAACCGATGCAAGAAATTCTTACCAACGACAGCCCCCGCCTTCACGAAAACTTTTCGCAAGTGGTGAAAAGTTACTATCAACTAACAAAACCCAGAATTATTTTACTGCTGCTAATCACTACCTCAGCAGGAATGTGGATGGCGGCAAAAGGAGAAGTAGACCCGCTATTGCTGGTATCAACTATTACTGGAGGTGCTTTAGCTTCCGCGTCGGCGAATACGATTAATTGTGTCTACGACAGCGACATCGATTATATTATGGAGCGCACCCGGTGGCGGCCGATTCCTTCCGGGCGTGTCAAGAAGCGCGATGCTTTGATATTTGCGATCGCCCTAGCTACAATATCCTTTACATTGCTGACAGTTGTTGCCAACTTATTAGCCGCATTGCTAGCGATGTCAGGCATCGTTTTCTACGTCCTAATTTACACCCACTGGCTGAAGCGTCACAGCGTGCAAAACATCGTCATCGGCGGTGCAGCAGGGGCGATTCCCCCGCTAGTTGGGTGGGCTGCGGTGACGGGAGATTTGAGTTGGGGTGCGTGGCTGCTGTTTGGGATTATATTCCTGTGGACACCGCCGCATTTTTGGGCATTAGCAATGATGATTCGCGACGAATACAAGGAAGTAGGCGTCCCGATGTTACCTGTAATTGAGGGCGACGAAGCCACAGCCCGCCAAATTTGGATTTACACGCTATTGATGATTCCTGCAACTTTGCTGCTAGTTTATCCCCTGCATTTAGCGGGCGCGGTGTATGCGGGAACAGCTATTTTCCTGGGTGCTATTTTTGCCCAAAAAGCTTGGTTGCTGTTGCAGACTCCAGAGGATAAGATTGTTGCGCGATCGCTCTTTAAATACTCTATTCTGTACCTGATGCTATTGTGCGCTGGCATCGTGGTTGACAGTTTGCCTGTGACTCATAATTTTACTACTGCTGTTGTACAAAATGTGCAAACTTTGATTAGTGCAGTTGTGATGTAGTCTGCTTTTAGAGCCCTGGCTTCTTGAAGAAGTCGGGGCTCTGGGTATATTATAAAATTTAAAGGGGAGGAAATTTCTGATGGCTGAGAATACTGTGAAAGTAGACATCTCATTTCAATCACTGCTGGAAGCTATTTCGTCACTGGGAATTGCTGAAAGATACAAGATATGGGAATTTTTGGAAGCTGAATTATTCCCGAATGAGGATGATTCTCCAGAAGACATTGCCGAAATTGAAGCGGCCCGTGCTGATTACAAAGCTGGAGATTACACAACTTTCGATCGATATATTGCACAACGGGCCAATAAATCGACATGACTTACACAATTATTACGCCTAAAGCTGTGCAAAAGCAGCTAGATGCCCTGCCAGATGATGTCTGCGATCGTATCGCTGTCAAGATTTTGCAACTTGCCGAAAACCCGCGCCCAGATGGGGTGGTCAAGCTCAAAGGTGCTGACAATGAGTACCGTATTCGGATCGGTGATTATCGCGTTCGTTATGAAATCAGCGATGAAGAACTAATCATTCTCCTATTACAATGCAAACAACGGAAAGATGTTTACAAAAGTTGAAATTGGTAAAACCAGGCGAATTTTAACTCTGTACTGGACAAATCAAGTTAAGCGATATTGGCAGGAGAATCCCAATGAAAGTTAAATACGATGCAGAAGCAGACATTCTGATTTTTATCTTCCGTGATGCGTTTCCAACCAATGCTATCTCTGAACCTGGAGGCGTTATTGTCAGTTATGACGACAATGACGAACCCGTTACTATCGAATTTCTCAATGCCTCCAAACGTCAACTGTTTAATCCTCAAGAGCTCATACTAACGATCGCAACGTAGTTGATGCGCTTTATCGAGGTGGCACGGCAATATTGTCAGCTCAATAAGTGAGGATACTATAATGACGTTACACGAATATGATGTTGTTGCCTTGACCGCAGAAATTCAGGCCATCCATAAAGAAACCTCTGGGCCGATTTTGCTCCGGCCCGGACAAGTTGGCACTATTCTCATGAGCTTTGACGATCGCGCTTATCTAGTAGATTTTGCGGATGCTCAAGGCAATACCTATGCAATGGAAACTATTCCCTCAGAAAAACTCATGCAACTTGTTTATGAGCCACTTCCTGTTTACGCCTAACCTACAAATAATACCTTGCTTCTAGACGCTTGGCTTCTGCTGCTTGATGGATCAAATCAGTTTCAATTTCTGCGGTGTTGGCATGATAGTAGGTGAGTGCGGCGTAGACTTCGGCGAGGGTGAGATGAGAAATGCGATCGCAAATCTCTTCAGCATTCAATCCTCGCTTGTACCAGGTGACAATCCGGCCAACGGTAACGCCTTTACCGAGGATGTGGGGACATCCACCATGCAGTCCGGGAGTGCGTGTAATGAGCGTACCAATGTCAATAGATACTGCTGTGGTCATAAACTATGGAAGTTTGAAGGGACTGATCTCTATTACAGCATAGCGATCGCAGAATTATAGTGGGGTGTGAATTTCGATCGATAAATGAAGTAAGCTAGAGATACAGGTTTCAAACAAAATCATGACTGAACTCCTTCAACAGGCGATCGCCCAAATCCAAAAACTCCCACCCGATCGGCAAGATGCGATCGCGGCTCGGTTTTTGGCAGAGTTGCAGGACGAGCAAAAATGGGAAACTCGTTTTGCTGACACGACAGACGCTCAATGGGATCAGATGGCTGCAATGGTACGTCAAGAAATTGCGGGAGGAGAAACGGTTCCACTTGATGAGGTTTTTCCAACACAAAAATGAAATCAAGTGTTACAAAGTCATTTCGCACGCGGCTAGAGAGTCTTCCTGCATCAGTTCAGGAACAAGCCGATAAAGCTTATGCCCTTTGGCAGGAAAATCCTTATCATCCAAGTCTTCAGTTCAAGCGAGTCAGTCAGAAGCAACCGATTTATTCTGCTCGTGTCAGTATCAATTATCGTGTTTTAGGTTTATTGGAAGCCGATCGTATTGGGAGCGTGTCACTTTTGCGATGAGTATAAATACTCAGAAATACTAGGGCAGAGGTTTTGAGCTATTGTTGGGCA
>NZ_JAUBPE010000132.1:0-10654 GCF_036700565.1 Microcoleus pseudofavosus SVA1_A4 | reverse complement strand
GTTAAATGCCTCGCATAAAGTTGGTCAATAGCCTTCATAGCCTTGATTTCGCCTCTCGACAATTAATCCACCCTGCTACCGCTCCTGCTGTCTGGGGTTCGTAGCTTAATTGGTAAAGCATCTAACTGGCTGTTAGAAAGATATAGGTTCAAATCCGATCGCAATCCACCACACCAATTTTAGATTTTAGATTTTAGATTTTAGATTTACTCCACAGGTGAATCTTTTAAGCGCGGTCATTCGATTTTCGATTTTCGATTTTCGATTTTCGATTTACTCCAGAGGTGAATCTTTGACGCGGAGTCATTCGATTTTAGATTTTAGATTTTAGATTTACTCCAGAGGTGAATCTTTTACACGGGGTCATAGCTCAATTGGTAGAGCGCTTGCTTTGCACGCAAGAGGTTAGGAGTTCGATTCTCCTTGATTCCACTGCGGTGTCTGAAGCCAAATCGGTAGCGGCGCTGGTTTGTGGAACCAGTAATAGCGGGTTCAATTCCCGTCAGACACCCCTTGGAAGATGCCGCTAAATGGTTGGCAACCAGTCTTGAAAACTGGGGTACAGTTAACTGTAAGGGTTCGATTCCTTCATCTTCCTTTTAATTAACCACCGGAAGTCGAAAAGCGAGACACCGTGCTGATAACGCGGCGATAGGAGGGGCAGTACCTCCTCGGTGGATGGATTGGTTTATAATAAGTCTAGGTGAAATTGTTGTAATTTCACCGGATAAAAATAAAGGTTAAATATGAATTTAAAAGATTACAATTACTATCTAGTGCTTGACCTTGAAGCAACCTGCTGTGACAAACAAGGAACTCTCAAACAGAGTGAGATGGAGATTATTGAGATTGGAGCCGTTATGCTTGAAGCAGAAACGCTAATTATTATTGATGAGTTTCAAAGCTTTATTAAGCCAGTTCGCCATCCTATGCTGACTGAATTCTGCAAATTGCTAACATCTATTTCTCAGGCACAAGTCGAGGAAGCTCCCACTTACCCGGAGGCGATCGCACTTTTGAAAAAATGGCTGTCTGGTTATTCAAACGGCGTGTTTGGTTCTTGGGGTGATTTCGATCGCAAACAATTTGAACAAGACAGCAATTTTCACAAAGTACCTTTTCCCATTGCTTATCCTCATGTCAATCTCAAACAATTGTTTACAGAAAAGCAAGGTTTGCGAAAACGGTATGGCATGGCGAAAGCTCTGCAACTCGCGGGTTTACCGCTAGAAGGAACTCATCACCGAGGCATTGATGATGCTAGAAATATCGCCAAACTGTTGCCTTATATTCTGGAGCGAAAACAGTTGTCCTGATTTGCGATCGTACTAGAGTAAGAAAAATTATGGGGAGGTCGCCTAAGTGGAATGGCACCGTAAAAACTTTGGAAAAGCGGCTCCCAAAAGGACGATCGGGTTTGTTGAGTAGGGTAAAAAGTTGCTTCGCGACGTTCCCTGAAAACGCAAACTGGCAGCGGGTTGCAGAAGCACTGAAAGGAATTAACAGTCCGAGATGGGGGCAGTTCCCGTCTGCTTGCGGGCAGTAAGGAAGCGCGTTTCCTGAAAGTTGCTGTCGATCGATGCGGGTTCGAGTCCCGTCCTCTCCACTCAAGGTTCAAGTCCAAATCGAAGAGTTTCAACCCGTGCCCTAACAGTTAAAGCATACATACTCGGCTGTTAACCGACTAAAACCAATGCTTTACGGACTTGCACGGGTTGAACCTCAGAACCTCAGTTGTTCTTGAGGTCTAAATCGCGATCGTAGCTGCCGATTGGTCGCAGTCTGGTCATCAACTGCTTCAGCAAGAAGCCGTTGCTGTTCCAAGCGGTATAAGGAGTAGCCCCTTGTCCCTTCAGGCACAAGGTTTGTCGGGCTTTGTTGTGGCAGATATTTGCCAGCAGGCTGACGACTGACACTAAGCCGAGTTCATCGACAAGGGCTTCGAGTTCATCTTGAGTCACAAGCACACCTCCAGGGTTGACTATTCCTGAACTATACCATATAGTACCTTTCGAGGATACTCGGGGTATACTAATGGTTACTTAGATTCAGTTTCCTCCACGAGGTTGTATTCCTTGATAGCCGCCATGACTAGCAGAGTGGACATAGGAACTCCTGTCTGCTGGGAGATGTTTCTCAGTTTTTCGTGCAAACGCTTGGGAACTGTGACTTTAATCACAGCAGTCTCTTCTTTGTCAGCCATTTCAAGCAGTTATGTTTAGTTGACATCAGCTTATCCTCTTTCCGAGTACCGATCGCACCTTGCTGCGATCGTCTGTAGGGATGCGGGCGCAGCGCGATAAAATGGCTGCTGCTGCGAAACTGTCCGCTAACCAATAAAAAGGTCGATCGCAAATCTCTAACCAAGGGAGCGATTGGATATATTAGTTACATTCAGAAGCAAGCAGTAACCAAACAACTTAATAAAATAAGGTGAAACATGAGAAAACTAAAATATTACGTTGCTTGCACGGTTGACGGGTTTATTGCTCGCGAAGATGGCTCATTTGATTGTTTTCCTATGGAAGGGGAGCATTTCGCTGATTTGTTCGATTCCTTTCCTGAAACGTTTCCGGCTCACTTTCAGGAAGCACAAGGCATTCGTGCAGAGAACAAGCAGTTCGATGCGGTTTTGATGGGACGAAAAACCTATGAGGTAGGGCTAAATTTTGGTGTAACTAATCCTTATCCCACCTTGAAGCAGTATGTCTTTTCGCGCACTATTGAAGCCAGTCCCGATGAGAATATTGAACTTGTTTCGGACAATCCAGTCGCAGCGGTTAAGGAATTGAAAAAAGAAACGGGTAAAGACATCTGGCTGTGCGGTGGTGGCGCTTTAGCGGCAACTCTTTTTTCTGAGATTGACGAGATGATTGTTAAGTTAAATCCGGTAGTAATCGGATCGGGAATTCCTCTTTTTTCGCGTGCACTCGATCCGACAAACTTGGAACTTACCGATCGCAAAATCTATAGCAACGGTTTCATGTTGCTTCATTATCGAGTGAAGCATTAGCAATCGGGACTTTATGCGTTGCAATTGCTGGGGGCAAAAAAGGACTGAAGTGTTTACTACACAATGATTTTTTAGGAATTACACAAACGCTGAATTTTTATGGGTGGTTAGCAAAGCGGTTATGCACCCGGCTTTTAACCGGTACCAGATAGGTTCAACTCCTATACCACCCACTCAATCGATTTTAGATTTTAGATTTTAGATTTTAGATTGAGGGAAATCTGTGAGATTTTAGATTTTAGATTGAAGGGCATATAGTTGCATGGGATCTGCTGCATTTATTTGCGTTCATCTGCGTTATCTGCAATTATCTGCGGTTAAAAATTTCAAAACTTGGAAAGTGCGGCTGTGTGGACGGCAACTGGTTTGGAATACCAGGGTGCAGCGAAAGCTGTAGAGGTTCGACTCCTCCACTTTCCTTTTTAATCATTAGTCATCAGTCATTAGTCATCCATAACAGGCTAAAGACTAAAAACTCATGATTAGAAACCCAAATCAACTCTTAGAGGAGAATCAAATGTAATGTCACGCACCAAATTTGAACGGAACAAACCCCACGTCAATGTCGGTACTATCGGTCACGTTGACCACGGCAAAACAACCCTAACAGCGGCGATTACAATGACGCTGGCTGCACAGGGTCGGGCCAAGGCTAAAAAGTACGACGAAATCGATGCTGCACCGGAAGAAAAACAGCGGGGAATCACGATTAATACGGCTCACGTTGAGTATGAAACTGGCGATCGCCATTACGCTCACGTTGATTGTCCGGGTCACGCTGATTACGTGAAAAACATGATCGTGGGTGCCGCTCAAATGGATGGTGCAATCCTCGTCGTGTCGGCGGCAGATGGTTCGATGCCTCAAACTCGCGAACATATCTTGTTAGCGTGGCAAGTGGGAGTGCCGAAGTTGGTTGTCTTTTTGAATAAGAAAGATATGGTGGACGATGCGGAAATTTTGGAGTTAGTCGAGTTAGAAATTCGCGAACTTCTCAGTTCTTACGGTTTCCCCGGCGATGATATTCCAATTGTCGCAGGTTCGGCACTGAAAGCGCTGGAAAAGATGACTGCTAATCCGAAAATATACCGCAGCGAGGATGAGTGGGTTGATGGCATTTACAATTTGATGGATGCGGTAGATGACTGGATTTCTACGCCCGATCGCGATATTGACAAACCTTTTCTGATGGCTGTTGAAGATGTGTTCTCGATCAAAGGTCGGGGAACTGTCGCCACGGGCAAAATCGAGCGGGGTAAAATCAAAGTCGGCGATACTGTGGAATTAGTGGGAATCCAAAACACTCGCACGATAACTGTTATCGGTGTTGAAATGTTCCAGCAAATTCTGGATGAAGGAATGGCTGGAGATAATGTCGGTTTGTTGCTTCGCGGCATCCAAAAAGACGAAATTGAACGGGGTATGGTGCTTGCTAAACCCGGTTCTATTCAACCTCACACTGAATTCGATTCTGAGGTTTACGTGCTGTCGGAAAAAGAAGGCGGCCGCCGCACTCCTTTCTTTGCGGGATATCGCCCTCAATTCTTCGTGCGGACAACGGATGTTACAGGTACGATCGCATCTTTTACGGCTGATGACGGGAGTGCGCTCAACATGGTAGTTCCGGGCGATCGGGTTAATATGACTGTGAAGTTGTTGCAGCCGATCGCGATCGAACAAAATATGCGTTTTGCCATCCGCGAAGGCGATCGCACTGTCGGCGCCGGTGTCGTCTCCAAGATTCTCAAGTAGGCAAAAGGGCGATCGGCTAAAATCAGTAAGGTGGGCTTTTGCCCGCCTTACTAATTTTTACGATTATGTTTGAGTTAGTATGGGAGTAATTTAAATTATGGAATTCCCGTTATGAAGATTATTGAGTTAGAAAGCAGGCAGACACTAGATGAGGCGATCGCCCTAGCAAAAGGCGAAGCAGTTGTTTTGCGCCAGCCTGACGGCAAAATGTTTGCCCTCGCGCCAATTGATGATTTTGAAGTCGAAGTGGAACTGCTCAAAAAAAATACTTATTTTATGGCTTTTTTGAAAAACTTATCTCAAAAGAAAGCAACAATTTCACTGAGTTTATTGCGAAAATAGTTAGGATTGTGAATACAGTCAAACATTGCGACCTTGTTTAATAAATAATTGAATTTAATCAAAAAATACAATGAGTGAGGAATTATGTCAAGCAGTTCGCTATCAGGATTTTGAGAGAGTTATTGCTCTCCTAGAGCGAGGTGACTATATAAATTTCCGAGATGAAAGTTGCTTAGATAGCAGCCCTCTACACCAAGCAATTATGATAAAATCCTTCAGGATGGCTGAAATATTAATTGCTAGGGGTGCAGACGTTAACGCACCAGACAGAAGTAACTATACACCTCTACACTTATCTATCCACTATAAAAATATAGAATTAGCAAAATTGCTGATAGACTCTGGTGCTGATGTAAATTTCCGGTGCAGTTGTGGCTCTATAAACACTCCTTTACACGCCGCAGCTTGGGACAATCAATTCGAGATAGTTGAAGCACTTATTGCTGCTGAAGCAAATATCAATACAGTCAACTCTCTTAACGAAACACCCATTCAGGTTGCCGCTTCTAGGGGACATCGAGAAATTGTCGAACTACTTTTTTCTAAAGGTGCGGTTATTAACACGCACGTTTCTGCTGCGCTCGGTAATATCCAGGATGTTAAGCTTTATCTCGAACAAGGGGGAGATCCAAATGCTCGTATAGTAAGAGAATCTAACGGTCATACTTTGTTGTTCTTCGCAGCAGCAAATAACCAGCTTGAGGTAGCTAAACTACTGATTGAATGCGGTGCAAATGTGAATTATGAATGCGCTCAGGGTTATTATGCCTTAAGCATTGCTTCCAATTGGGGTTTTGTGGAAATGGTGCGGCTATTAATCTATAATGGAGCTAATATTGATGTCGTTACAGATTGGGGTGATGGAGTCTTAGATTTAGCAGTAGATAACGGACACCAAGATGTTGTACAGCTATTGCTACAACGCGGACTTTCCGTAGAAGGAAGTCCTCATAGCTGGCATGGAAATCTTATCGATCGAGCCGCTGCTGGAGGACGAAAAAATCTTATTGAGTTTTTACTTCCTCAAGGAGGAACAATTAGCAAAAAAGCAATTCACTATGCTGCTGAACAGGGACATAAACCCGTTGTAGAACTTCTAATCACTTGTGGAGTTGATGTCAATGCTAAAGACTATAGCGAAAATACAGCTTTACACAAAGCAGCTCTAGAGGGACATTTGGAAATTGCGCAACTCCTCTTAATTTCAGGAGCATATGTCAATGCTAGAGATAATAACGGAGATACACCCTTACACAAAGCTGTTTTACTCGGTCATTTAAAGATTGTACGATCGCTGTTAGCTTCGGGAGCAATGGTGAATCCACAAAATCAACGGGGCTGTACCCCTATTCAATTGGCTGATTGCAGAAATTATCGAGATATATTTGATGTTTTGCTCGCTCACTCGCTCAAAATAGGATTAAATCTGCGATCAGCTGATAAGAAGCGATGTAAATCATTGTAAGATTTTACTGCAACAGACTCCTTATTTTATAAGGTATTATAGAAGCGATCGCCCACAAATTACGATTATGAATTCGACACCAAGCACTCAAACAAGCATTATCCGAACAGGACGCGGACTGACGATCGGAGGTACGCGCATTACCCTATACGACGTGATGGATTATGTCACCGCCAGTTATCCGCCAAAATTGATCCGCGAAAAGCTTTGTCTCACTGACGAACAAGTCAATGTCGCCCTTTCTTACATTGAAGCAAATCGCGCTCAAGTCGAGGCAGAGTATCAAGAAGTTTTGCAAATAGCAGAGGAAAATCGACAGTATTGGGAAGAGCGAAATCGCGAACATTTTGCTCGCATCGCTCAACTGCCACCGAAACCAGGTACAGAAGCTCTCTGGGCAAAACTCCAAGCACAGAAAGCAAGGCACGCATCAAACGCATGAGTTTTTTGACAGACCACAATCTTGAGGGACACGCCGTTATTCTCTTAGGAAATATTGCCAATCAGGGCTGGCTTGCTCTCTTACCTATCCGCTTTGTTACCTTTGAAGAAGTTGGGCTATCAGTTGATAGTGACGATCGCATTGTCTGGCGATTTGCCTAAGAAAGCCAGATGATTTTGCTGACCGCAAATCGAACTATGAAAGGAGAAGACTCCCTAGAACAGGTGCTTCGTGAAGAAAACACGCCCGATTCATTTCCAGTGCTGACAATCGGAAATGTTGATAGAATCGACGATCGCGATTATCGAAATAGATGTGCCGATAGAATAGTTGAGATTGCGCTCGATATCGAGCAATACATGGGGGTTGGTCGGCTATTTATCCCGTGAACCATAAAGCCTAGTTTACGTTCCATATATTGTAGGGGCGGGTTCACCAGTATTCTGCAATTCAAAGCCAACAAATTCATAAACCCGCCCCGCCATATCTTTGTGTCACTAATTCGTGCGGACAACGGATGTTACAGGTACGATCGCATCTTTTACGGCTGATGACGGCAGCGCGATCGACATGGTAGTTCCGGGCGATCGGGTTAATATGACTGTGAAGTTGTTGCAGCCGATCGCGATCGAACAAAATATGCGTTTTGCCATCCGCGAAGGCAATCGCACTGTCGGCGCCGGTGTCGTCTCCCGAATTCTCAAGTAGACGCTTTCGGAACCAATTAGAATCAGTAGGGTGGGCAAAAGTCCACCTTACTCATTTTTTTATGTATAATTACTCATATTCTTGTAAGGTTATGTAGCAGTAATAAAGCTGTCATGATATTTCTTTTTCCTAGCGATTACTTCAATCCAAAACAGGTAGATGAGATGTACATCGAGCAAGCTGCATCGCTTAATAAAGCAGGATTCAACACGGCGGCTATTTGCTTAGAATCCTTGGGGGACAATTCACCTAAAATCAGCCCGCCGCTTCCCCAAAACTCAGAAGTAGTTTACAGAGGCTGGATGCTTTCACCCTCGGAATACGAATTGTTGGTTAATGCTGTAGAGAGCGCAGGAGCTTTTCCCTTTACCTCTCAAGCTGAGTATTTATTAACGCACTATCTACCAAATTGGTATCCTGCCATCGCCGATTTAACCCCAATAACAAAGTTTTACACCATTGATGATGATTTGGAAAGTGAATTGAGAACATTAGGCTGGGAAAGGTTTTTTATCAAAGATTACGTTAAGTCTCTCAAAACCTCAGCCGGTTCAATTATTGAACACCCATCAGAAATTAGAGCGATCCTTGCCCAGATGCAAAAGTTTCGAGGAACAATAGAAGGTGGGATTTGTGTGCGACTTGTCGAGGATTTTGTTGTAGAATCCGAAAAGCGTTACTTCGCTGTACGCGGCCAACTGTTTGCTGCTTGTGAGAACGAAGAAATCCCTGATATTGTGAGGGAATGTGCTGCGAGAATTCACAGCAAATTTTTCTGTGTGGATGCAGTAGAACGTCAAGATGGAGTCAAGCGAATAGTAGAGATTGGAGATGGGCAAGTATCAGACCTGGTTGGATGGTCGGCCGAACGTTTTGCACAACTCTGGGGCAGATAAGATAAGATCGGACAAACTCGTTATTTTATAATGTTGAGCCTTGGCGATTGGTAGAATAAATTGTATACTGAAAAAATATGATTTAACTAACAGGGGTTAAATGCCTACCAACGCACAATTGAGGGGTTTGTATCGAATTGGCTACCAGTTGACGTATTTAATGTTTCAGCCCATTCACCTCATTTGCATTGACGATCGCACTCAAAATTTATTCATCTTGGCAGGAAATAATGAGGAAATCGAGTTGGAAATTACGCCGAATGGGGAGGTGCTGTAATGAGTCAAATTAACTACAGTGCAATGTCTTACCGAGAGTTAAGGCGGTACTTTCTTGACCACCGAGACGATCGAGCTGCTTTTCAAGCTTATCTAGCAAAACGTCGGGAACGATCGCCGAGAGTCATTACAACAGTTGACGATCCAGACTTTGATGTCAAAATTCAGACAGCAATTCGCCAGCAAATAGCACAGCATCAGAAGTAGCGCAGTACAGCGCCATAACACCGCATTGCAGCGAATAAACGAAAGCCGCTACTTAAGTTGCTTGAGGTTGTAATGGCGCGATCGCACTTGCGTTAAATATTGACCCCGGGCGATCGCCACAAATTTATACAAAAATAGTTGAATTTTCAGAACAGTTGTGTTATAGTAGCCTAGATGCGGGAGTATAGCTCAGTTGGTTAGAGCAGGTGACTCTTAATCTCAAGGTCGAAGGTTCAAGTCCTTCTACTCCCATCCCAAATCTTGAACCCAAATTTATCGAAACTCACGAGTGCAATCAACGGCTGTAGCGGTTGGATGCGTCTGCGTGTTTGCGTTGTGGGATTTTTAATGCCGATCGACCGATCGGCTCATCTGAGCGATAAAACTGCGTTAGCGAAGCCCTCGAAGAGGATCGCCCAAGCTATTTTTAAACTGAATAACAACAGGAAATGGTGATTAGCTATGATGGCAAATCTCTCGGCGCGCTGCTATGGGGGCGATCGCGATTTAGATGCGATCGCCCATTTAATCAATACTTGCGAATCAGTCGATCGGCTCGATGAAGGCACTTCCATCTCGGAACTACAACAAGAATTTAACGCACCGTCTCTAGATGTAGCACGCGATATCCGCCTTTGGGAAGATGCGGAGGGAAAATTAATCGGTTTTGCTCAGTTGTCGGTTTCTGAGCCTGGGGAAGTAATTGACGGTTGGCTGTGGTTTCGCGTCCACCCCGACGCGCGCGGAGGCAATGTGGAAGCAGCCGCGATCGCCTGGAGTGAAGTGCGGATGCGCGAGGTGTCTGCGATGCGGGGCGGGCGCGTGAAGCTGCGAACCTACGCGCGCGCTGAGGATTGCGATCGCATTTCTGTGCTGGCAAGTTGCGGTTTTAAGGTCGATCGCTATTTTTACCGAATGGCGCGATCGCTCTCTGAACCCATCCCAGAACCGGACTTTCCCGAAGGTTTTGCCCTCATTCAGTTCCCCGGCGAACAGGATGCGGAAGCTTGGGTAGAAATGTTCAACCAGTCGTTTATCGATCACTGGAATCATCACGATTTAACGGTGGATAAATTTAAGCACGAGTTAGCTAAACCCGATTATAGAAATGATTTAGACTTGATTGCTGTTGCTGATGACGGCACATTTGTCAGTTTTTGTTACTGCCAGATTAGTGTGCAAGAGTGCGATCGTACCGGGCGCAATGAAGGCTGGATTGCTTGTCTCGGCACTAGGCGCGGCTTCCGCAAAATGGGATTGGGACGAGCCATGTTGCTCGCTGGTTTGCATCGACTGAAAGCTGCCGGTGTCGCTACTGCTATTCTCGGCGTCGATGCTGAAAATTCCTCCGGTGCATTGCGGCTTTACGAATCAGTCGGCTTTCACAATATTCGCGACAGCATTTCCTATGTTAAGGATGTTTGATTGATATTTTTTGGTGAAACAACCCGGTTTCTGGCTACCCGTGCATAAGTCCTAAGCTGAGACGCAGCTAGATTGTATAATATAAAAAAATAAGCAATCATTAGTTATAGTGTATGCCAGCCAAAAAC
>NZ_JAUBPE010000131.1:0-10803 GCF_036700565.1 Microcoleus pseudofavosus SVA1_A4 | reverse complement strand
ATTTCTTTGAATACAACTTGATATTTACAGTATATCATATTAGTTGATTTGTGTAATTAATTTTGTTGAGCTACTTAATTGCGATGCTGTCGCGGCTGCTGCCTCTTTTGCTGCACTGGGATCGGGAAGGCGCGATCGCCACACTGCGTAACCTGTGACTCCCCCGGCTGCGACGGTAGCGATGGCTGCGGCAATTAGGAGTTGCTTGATTGAGGATGGATTTGAGGATAAGCTTTTTGCTGTTGCTTGGTGTACCATGACGCGCACCTCTTATTTATTTAAGAATTAAAAACTAAACGGTTTAGTTCCAAACTGTATTCAGACTAAACCGTACAGTATAATAATGTCAAGGCCCCAACCAAAAATTACAAAAAACGCTCATGACAAGGACAAAACCGATCGAACCAGACGCAGCAGCAGGGGACAAGAGCGAGAAGATCCTGCAAGGAGCGATGCAAGAATTTTTAGCCCACGGCTACGCGGGCACGAGTATGGACAAGGTAGCGAAGACGGGAGGAGTTTCCAAAGCCACCGTTTACAGCTATTTTGCGGATAAAGAAGGATTATTCGCGGCCTTGGTACAGCGGCTGGCGCGAAAAAAAGTCCATTTTACAGTTCTGGATGAAGAACCGGCCGTAGCGCTGCGATTCGTTGCCACAACTATATTAGAGCAGGTGACCCAGGAACCTGAATTTCTCAATTTTGTGAGGTTAGTGATTGCGGAATCGGGGCGTTTTCCCCAGTTAGCGCAGACATTTGTGAAAAACTTAGCCAAACCGGGGATCGATCGGCTAGCGGAATATTTGGCATCGCATCCAGAGTTAAAATTGCCCGATCCGGAGGCAACGGCGCGGATTTTTATTGGATCGCTGGTATATTTTCAGTTAACGCAGCATATGATGCACGGCAAAGATATTATCCCAATGGAGTGCGATCGACTGATCGATGGCCTGCTGCACTTGATTTTGCCCTCACAGTCAAATTCTTAGAGCTTTAGATACCCGACTTCTTCAACAAGTCGGGTATCTGAGTTTTCTGTTTTTTATTGCTAATCAAACAGGTTTTATTCAGAGATTTTTCCTAACCTTTCCCTCAATTCAGCATCCGATAAGTGCGGCACTTGCTCTACAAACAGTGTCAATTCTGCCACAGGCAATGCCAATAAATTCACAGGCTGGGGCAGAATATCCTCCAAGTTAGTAACGGACATTTTCAAGATACTTTCAGCTAATAATTTGACTGCTTCCGCCCCGCTTCATCGACTGTCAGCATAGATATAGCCAGCAACAAAACTGTAAATTATATCAAATCCGGTAGCATCGGAATTAATATTACCCACAGCTTTCGACACGGCAGTGCCGTGTCCCTACAATTAATCGCGGTAGGGACAAGGCACTGCCGTGTCCTCTATATAATTCCGGTGCAACCGGAAACGATATTACGCAGCAGGAAACTTGATATTGGAGATAGAAAAGCAGTCATTCTTGGACTTACTTATCCAAATCTAACTCGCAGAAACTTTTCTAAAATTAACCGCTGTTGTTCTTGTATGCCTCGTTCTAGCCCTCGTTATAGTCCTCCTTCTAGCCCTCCTTCTAGTTTTTTTAGGTTAATTTTCAGTTCAAACAGCAAACAGATTTTTTAGCCGTTTCCTTACCCACTCTACAGGGTTTTCATCATCTTCTGCTGCATCTCCCCATTCCATTTCTCGCAGTTCCTTTTGTCTCTGGCTTAGTTCTTCTTTATGTTTGACTATTTGTTGAATAATCTGTTCAGATAAATCCGGTCGTTCTGTTAAAACCTTTTGGAAACCTTCTTTATTGATCGCAAACAAAATTGTTTCTTCCACAGCTCTCACCGAAGCAGTCCTGGGGATTCCCAACATCAAAGAAAGTTCGCCAAAAAACTGACCAGTACCGAGGTTATTCAGGTGTTTGTCAATAGCTTCGACAAAAACTTCGACCGAACCTGAAAGAATCATGTAAAAAGCATCTCCCGGGTCGTTTTCGCGAAATAAAAATTCTTGCGGTTGCAGCCGTTGGCGATACCCAACTTCAATCAATTGGCGCAATTCTAGATCCGTCAAATTTTCAAAGTATTCCACCTCTCGCAGCAAACCGCTAAGAGGCGATCGCTTTTTAATTTCCTCTCCCAAAATAGGCATTTTTTGCTTTTTTTCATAGGAAGTGTACGTGAGGTCAATTGCAGTTTCCTTTTTGTTGAATAGCGACAACATAACTTCGGGATTTCGCAAATACAAATCTCTTTCATTGAACGGAAAATCGATTTTCTGCTGGCGGAAATGGTACTCTATAGCAAAATTCAAAGAACTTTTAATTACTTCTCGATCCGTTGGTCGATCCGTCCACACTAAAAGTTCAAATTTAAAGCAATCATCGCCAAACTCCACAAACAATACTTTCGGATTTGGATCGTACAATACTCCTGCTTCCGCGTAAGCAATATTTAAAAGAGTTTCTGTTACTAACAGCGGGTCGCTACTATCAGCTACATCTATTGAAAGCCGCAAACACAGCAGCGGATTTTCGTAACTCCAGTTAACAATTTTGCTGCTAATCATGTTACTATTGGGAACTATGACGCTGGAGTCGTCGTTGGTGGTGATAATGGTCGAGCGAATCGAGATTTTTTTGACGATTCCCATCAATCCTTCTAATTCCACGAAGTCTCCCACTTTGACAGGTCGGTCTAAAAGCAGCGTCAGTCCGCTGACAAAGTTGGTTGTTAAATCCTGTATCCCGAAGCCAATTCCCACTCCCAATCCCCCCGCAACTACTGCAAAAGAAGCGAGGTTAAAGCCGATTCCTTGGATGGCAATTATCACTCCGAAAGCGACGATTAAATAGCGCAGAATAACTGCAATAGCTTCCCGATTTCCCTCGTCAATTCCTAGTTTGACAAGCAAGCGTTCTTTAAGAAAGTTAGTAAAAGCTCGCGATACGAGAAGCACAGCCATGAACGAGAAAATCAGTTCCAGAAGTGACCGCAGCGATACAGGATTTTCCCCTAGTTTAAATAAGGTTGCTGTAAATATTGCGGAAATTTCTATCAATAATTCTTCGGGTATTGTATTCACTTTTTGTTCAGTAAATAATTTATTATAATCAGGTTTTAACCACTTTGTAGTAAAAACTTGGCAAGACTTCTAATTCCTGTGACTGGGTATTTTTTTAATCCTCACCATTCCTGACTCTCACGATCAAAAACTTCTACCCAATTACGCTGGGAGTAAGTTGTTACTATCCCTTGGGCCGTGGCTTTATCGGTGACAGCATTAGTCACTAAATAATCAACTTCGGTTTCAGCAGAAAAAGTCCGAGAATTCATAACGATAGCTATTGATAACCAAAGGGACATTGCAGCGGGAAACTAAGCCGCTTGACCAGCTTGTTGCCGAATGGGAATTTCAATGACGAATTCTATTCCCTTTCCTGATACAGGCTGGCAGTATAATCTGCCCCCATGCTTTTCCACGATAATTTGGTAACTAATAGATAACCCCAAGCCAGTTCCTTTACCGATAGGTTTGGTGGTAAAAAAGGGGTCAAATAGCTTCGGTTCTATAGTTTCGCAAACTCCTCGACCGTTGTCACTAATATGAATAGCAACCCAATTGTCGTCAATTAATTTGGTACAAATCCGAATGCGGTTCGGATGTTGTTTGATGTCTGCAAATGAACGCTGCTGATTAGATTCATCCAAAGCATCAATGGCATTAGAAAGAATATTCATGAACACTTGATTTAATTGTCCGGCATGGCATTCTACTGGTGGAAGCTGACCGTACTCTTTTACTACTTCTATCTCAGGATGCTCTGGTTTTGCTTTTAAACGATGATTCAGGATGGTGAGCGTACTATCAATTCCTTCATGGATATTTACTGCTTTCACGTCTGCCTCATCCCCGCGAGAAAAGATTCCCATAGACTTGACAATCTCCTGGATGCGCTGCGTTCCTAAATAGATTGAGTTAAGAACTTTGATAAAATCTTCCTCCAAAAATTCCAGTTCCATTTCATCCATTGCTGCTTGAATCCGAGGGGTGGGATTTACATAATCTTCTTGATAGAGGTGTATAATTTTTAGTAATTTATGAGCGTACTCTTGGGCATAACCCAGATTGCCAGAGATGAAATTTATAGGGTTATTAATTTCATGAGCAATGCCAGCCGCCATTTGCCCTAAGCCGGACATTTTCTCACTTTGGATTAACTTAAGTTGCATTTGTTGCAAATTATCATAAGCTCGGCTGACTTCTCGAACTTTTTGTTCCAATAATGTATTTTTCTCCTCTAATTTATCCGCTAGAACACGAAGCTTTAAATGCAGTTTGACGCGAGCTAATACTTCCTCCTGTTGGAAGGGTTTGGTAATATAATCTACAGCCCCAACCTGAAATCCCTCAACTTTATTAGCCGTATCTGAGAGAGCAGTCATAAATATAATGGGAACCTGTTTAGTTTCGGGATTAGCCTGTAATCGGCGACAGGTTTCAAATCCATCCATCTCTGGCATCATGACATCTAGCAAGATTAGATCGGGTAGAGCATATTTGACTCGCTCTAGTGCCATCTTTCCAGATTTCGCGACCCGAACTTCAAATCCTTCCTGACTTAAGGCATCAGATAAGACACCCAAGTTGGCTGAATTGTCATCAACAATAAGAATTGAACTCGTTGGTTGAATTGCTGAAGTCATAAACCTTATTTGTAGGATTGAATAAACATTAAAATCTCTTCGTCTTGAAATTCCTTTGCCATTTGATGCAATCTTTTAGCAAAGGGAATGTATTTGGGATCTATTTCTTCAAGTAATACCGCCTGTTTAACTATTTGTAGGAAATTTCCTTTCATCGCCAGCTCGTATAGCATTTCCATTTCCGTCGCAGGTGGAGCAATTAGCTCATTGGTGTCTGAGCCGATCGCCCCTGGAGCTTCATTGGCTTCGTAAACCCATTCCAAATCAAGATACTGTTGCAATTTTTGCAGGAGTTCCGTTGCTTGAACAGGTTTGGGAATAAAGGTGTTGCCTCCTGCCTCTAAACTTCTATATTGATCTGTTTCAAATACGCTAGCAGAAGAAACAATAATGATGGTGTCTTTGAAATTTTCCGATTCTCGAACCCGCTTAATTAGCTCGAAGCCATCTAGTTCGGGCATTACTAAGTCGGTAACGATTAAATCTGGCTGCACCTCTAGAATTTTTTCCCAGCCTTCCTGCCCATCGTTCGCTTCAGATACCTCAAAGCCGATCGGACTGAGCAAATTGCTAATTACCGAACGGTTAGCCCATTTGTCATCGATAACCACAATCTTAGGTTGGCGGTCTTTGATGCCGATAATCTGCCCGTGATGGTCGATTTGAGAGGTTTTTACCCATTCCTCGGCTTGAGACAGATCGACATCGAACCAGAAAATACTGCCAACATTCATCTGACTTTGAACCTGAATGGTACTGCCCATTAGTTCTACAATCCTTTTGCTAATTGCCAGTCCCAGCCCGGTGCCTTCCGTCTGCCGCCTCCGATCTCCTACCTGCTCGAAGGGCTGAAAGATAGCTTGGAGTTGATCTTGGGCAATGCCGGTACCTGTATCGCGTATTTCAAAGCGAATTTTTCCTTCTGTTGCAAAACTTACTATAAAAGTAACACTGCCCGCATCCGTAAATTTAATAGCGTTGCTCAAAAGATTAATTAACACTTGTCGCAAGCGTTTTTCATCCGCACGAATACCGATTGGTAGTTCGAGAGTTGATGGAAAATTGAAGTGAATTCCCTTAAGTTCAGCTCGGATGCGACACATTTCTGCTACACCTTGCAGGAACGCCGGGAAATGAAAATCGGTGGGCATGAGTTCCACTTTCTGCGCTTCAATCTTCGACAAATCGAGAATGTCATTGATTAAGGTCAGTAAATGGGAACCGCACTGATAAATGACATCAATGCGCGATCGCTCTTCTTCTTTCAAGACTTTAGAACGCTGAAGAATCTGCGCGTATCCCATGATGCCATTAAGCGGAGTCCGCAATTCGTGGCTCATGTTGGCAAGGAATTCACTTTTAGCCCGACTAGCAGCTTCTGCTGCTTCCTTGGCTTTTGACAGTACGAATTCTGCTTGTTTGCGATCGTGGATATCGGTGCAAGTGCCAATCCACTCCCGGACGCTGCCATCTTCGTTCAGAATGGGTACCCCTCTAACTTGAAAATAACGATAGTTTCCATCCGCTCCTCGGATTTGATATTCTATCTCATACAGGCTTTTCGTTTGCACTGCTTCCATCCAAACCTGAGCCGTTCGTTCGCGATCGTCCGGGTGAATTGCGTCTAACCAGCCAAAACCAACCACCTCAGCCTCGGTTTGTCCGGTGTAAGCTCTCAGACTCGGTATATCCGGGCATCTTCCTTCAGCATCCGTTATCCAGACCATTTGGGACGTAGCAGCGATTAGCGAACGATAGCGTTCTTCGCTTTGTTTTATAGCATCTTCCGCTTGTTTGCGATCGGTAATATCTCGTGTTGTAGCGATTACGCCCAGGATGTTGCCATTAGCATCCCGCCAAGGAGCTTTTGTAGTGAAAAAGGTCTTAGTGATTTGATCGTGAGAAGAGATATCTTCCTCGTAACTCTCAGTGATTCCTGCTGCCATGATGTGGCGATCTTTTGCCATCAATGCACGGGCAGTGTCAGGCGGCATTAATTCCCAATCATCCTTGCCGATGATTTCCTCAATTGGCTTGCCCAAGAAGTTTGCCAAAATGGAGTTGATGGCAACATAACCTCCTAGTCTGTCTTTAACCACTATTAAGTCGGGTGTACTTTCCAAAATAGAGTTCAGTAATGCGTTGCGATCGCGCAAAGCTTCTTCAGCTTGTTTGCGATCGGTAATATCTGTATTAGCTCCAACCCATTCCCGAATTGAACCATCCGCGTTCAGAATTGGTACACCACGACAACTCATGTAGCGATATTCGCCGTCATAGCGACGCATACGGAATTCAACTTCATAGAGCGACGAGCGATTAGCAACAGCAGTTGACCAGGCAGTGACCATAGACGAGCGATCGTCTGGATGGATAGCGTTGATCCCACCCCCTCCCTTGTAATCATCAAATGTCTGTCCTGTAAATGCACTCCAAGTAGGTTGCTCGATCGCCATTTCGCCGTCTGCATTGCAGATCCAAATAATTTGAGCGCTGGCTTCCATCAAAGAACGAAATCTTTCTTCACTTTGTTTGAGGACATCTTCTGCGTTTTTGCGATCGTGAATATCCCGCGTAATAGTAGCCATCGCTACGGGTTTATTAGTTTCGGAATGTTTGACCAAAAATAGGGTGTAGTCTACCGCGATCGGTTGACCTGTCACGAAATGTCTCAAGCGGTAATCACTCCGGTAAACCCCGTCTTTCATCAGCGCAGGCAGCATACGCTGATTTACGAAGTCCAAATCTTCTGCCATAAAGAAGTCGGTAATGTGTTTGGTTCTGGCTTCCTCCAAACTACTGAGTCCAACCAAATCCAGACCAGCCTGATTCACTAGCATCGGACGACCATCCATTGAGGCAAGGCCAATAAAGTCACGGCTGTTCTCGATCGTTTTAGCGAGCAATTGCCGTTCTTCCTCTGCTTTTTTGCGATCGCGCAGCGCAGCCTGCTGTTGGCGAATATCCCGCACAATAGTGGAAATAAACTCGACTTCACCCGCTTCTGTTTTGTGGACGATCAAAACCTGGGAGACTGGAACTTCTTGCCCATCGCGTGACAAAAACAGGGTTTCACCAGCCCAGCTACCCTCTCGCAAGGCAGTTGGAATTACTTCGCCGTGAAATTTTGCCGTTGCCGAGGGAGCTAACACAGAATCTATACTAAACGAAGCTCGTGCTTCCTCTGGGGACATCCCCAGCATTTTCTGTCCGGCTTTGTTGAGGTAGACGCTATGCCCAGTCGCATCCACAACTCCTACTAAGTCGGAAGTTGCTTCCAAAATTGCCGTAAGTCTCGCTTGCTCTTTCTCTGCCCGCTTGCGATCGCTAACTTCAATCACAATGCCACCCACACCAAAAACCAAACCATTTTCATCCCGCAAAGGATAGTAAGATGCTTCCCAGTAGCGCAAGATACCTGGTTGTTTCGGAGTTTCACCCACTACTTCATAGTCGAGAAGGGGCTTGCCCGTATCCAGAATGCCTTGCAGCATCGGTTCCACAGTCGCAGCCAATTCTGGCAGCACTTCACGCACTGACCTACCAATATGGTCGGCCACACAAATGCCATTCATCTGGGCCAGAACTTCGTTAATTTGGACGTACCGGAGTTGGCGGTCAAAAATCAGCATTCCGGCGTTGGCACCTGCAAAAAAAGCGTCGAAGTGAGCCTGTCGCAATACCTGTGCTGTTGTGCTCTCTTGCTGTTGGCTTGCCTGGGTTTTCTCTGGTGGGAATTTGGTCATGTTGGATGGTGGATTTCAGCTTTAATTCTACAACTTCTGTCCAATTGGGCGATCGCAAGGTTTTCGCGGCCTGCAATTTCGGTACTGAAGAAAACGTTCAGTAGCGCGGCCATTAGACTTTCAACCCGCGATATATGTATCCGTTGAAACAATGTTTCCCTTAATTCTTCGGATGTATCGCCAAGCACTTATATTGCTCATCAATCCTATCGGTAGAATGCCAACTATTATGGGAACGTTCTCAATTTTAGCTATATCCGTGAAATTTTCAGTTAGATATTCTCCGATATAAACAGGACTGAGGCAACTGGCGAACGTAGTAGCAATATCTCGGCTACCAGTTAAGCTCATTATAATACTTGGATATTTGAGTTGTCCAATTAAATAGTTCTTGAATAATCCCTGCTTAAGTTTATAACGGAACTTCAACAAACAATCATCAGTTAACGGCTGGATTGCGTCGATCGGGGCATCACAAATTTTTACTTTATTTACGAAAGGATTGTCAGCTTTTAGAACAGCTATATCTTATATATTTGTTGGTGGCAACAAGAAAGCATGAACGTATTTGCTGCATATAAAGGTTTTGGCTTTATTTTGGCTTACCATTTGTTTAAGTTTAGTTAGTCGTTGAACAAGAAAAAGATGAAGTTTTTACTGCGAACTTTTGACACGATTGAAGTCCTTACTACGAACTTTTGTTAATTTCTCGCATATAGCGCGGACGACAGGGAGTACCCGTACAAACAAAGCCGGCAGGCATATTTTTAAAGACGCTGCTGCGAGCTCCTATTAAAGAGTTGGCACCGATTTCGACACCAGGGCCAATGAAGCAGTCGGCGGCAATCCAAACGCCGTTATTAATGATAACAGATCCTGTTATTAAGCGAAAGGCTGGGTCTTGGGGGTCGTGAGTGCCGGTGCAGAGGTAACTTTTTTGAGAAATGACGCAGTGTTTGCCGATCGCAATTCGATCGAGACTGTACAATACAACATCATCTCCGATCCAACTGTAGTCTCCGATTTCAATTTTCCAAGGATAGGTAAAACGAGCCGTAGGGCGGATAATCACACCACAACCTATTTTCGTTCCAAATAACCGCAGCAGCCCGCTTCTGATGCCGTTAAAAGGGTGTGGAGTGAGGGGAAATGCGATCGCCTGCACCAACCACCAAAGCAAAATTAGCCAACCAGGCTTTCCCCGATCGACATTCGATCGATCGTACCTCCGCAAATCAACCAAAGATTCCCCTGTTAAAATATTTGCCTGATTGTCGCTAATTGGACGATCGTTTATTTCAGGATTTGGAGAATTTGCGATCGGATTTTCCGGTTCTTGGTGCGGAGTTGGTATATTATAAGTCATTGATAGTTAATTTAATGTTTAATTGAAAATCGAGTTTAACTTGAAGGACTGCTCAATGATATTTCCAGTTAGGGACAATTTTCACGCTGAAAACACCAAGGAACTCGCACAATGCGAAAATCCCCATCCTAGAATTTCCAAAGTGCGGCTTTTACAAACAGCATTGGTACTGCTTAGCAGCTTTTTTGTCGCAGAGTTAATTGCCGCCCTTAATTCTCATAGTTTGTCCCTATTAGCAGATGCGGGTCACGTTTTTTCAGATGTAGCAGCTTTAGCAATAACTTTGGCAGCCGCTTGGTACTCCTCAGTCAAAGGCAAAAGTAAATCCGTAGATTGTACGATCGGACAATCGCCATTCCCTGCACGCCCAGAAATCATTGCTGCTTTAGTTAATAGTATCAGTTTATTGGCGATCGCCCTTTGGATTGCCGCAGAGTCGATCGACCGCTTGCAGTCCCCAACCCCCGAAGTAGAAGGACTCCCGATGTTAATTACCGCCATAGTCGGTTTAAGCATCAACTCAATCAATGCTTGTTGCTTGCATTCCTGCTGTCACGGCGACTTAAATCTCAAAAGCGCCTTTTTGCACGCAGTCGCCGACATATTTTCCTCGGTGGGAGTAATTTTAGCTGCGATCGCCGTGGCTTGGCTGCACTGGAATTGGGCGGACGGCTTAATTAGCTTGCTAGTGTCGGCATCAATAATTTTATTAACCCTACCGCTGCTAATTGAAAGCATCCAGTTGCTGCTAGGCAAAGTATCAACAATATCCGCAACTCAACCACCTTGCGACTGCCAAAAACTCAGCGCTGAAAAATTGCTTTTTCCATCCCTCGAAGAACTGATCGAATGATAATCGTGATGTAAGTATTCACGCTCAATGTCTTTGGGATGAGTCAACTCATATCAATTCCGGCTGCACCGGAATGATATAGAGGACACGGCAGTGCCGTTTCCCTACCATTGATCGCG